>JAKAIH010000357.1 GCA_021825225.1 Pseudomonadota bacterium | reverse complement strand
CAATTTCTTTTTCATTCCCACCGATCTCATCAGCCGTCCCACGCCGCGCGTGCTCGAGGGCGCGCAGCAACTGTGCGAAGACCTCGATAAGGCGCGCGCGAAGCGGCCCAAATGAGCTACCGGCGCATCGCCTGCCTGTCGACCGAAGCGGTCGAGACGCTCTACCTGCTCGGCGCTGAAGATCGCATCGCCGGGATTTCCGGGTTCACCACACGCCCGGCGCGGGCGCGCAGGGAGAAGCCGAAGGTGAGCGGATTTTCGAGCGCAAAAATCGAACGCATCCTGGCGGTCGAGCCGGACCTGATCATCGCCTTTTCCGACCTTCAGGCCGATATCGTGCGCGAGCTGATACGCGCAGGGATCGAGGTACACGTGTTCAATCAACGCAGCCTCGCTGGCATTCTGGGCATGATCCGCACGCTTGCAGCGCTGGTCGACAGGTCGCAGGCTGGCGAGCGGCTCGTCGCCGACTTGCAGCATCGGCTCGAAGCGGCACAGCTGCGCGCCCGTGGGCTTTCGCGGCGTCCGCAGATCTATTTCGAGGAATGGAACGATCCGCTGATCTCGGGCATACGCTGGGTTTCGGAACTCATCGAGGCGGCAGGTGGCACGGACTGCTACGCCGAGGAATCGCGGCGCCCGGCGGCGCGCGATCGCATCATCGGCGATCCTGCCGACGTTATCCGGCGCGCGCCCGACATCATCGTCGGCTCCTGGTGCGGCAAGAAATTCCGCTCCGAGCAGGTGCGGGCCCGGCCCGACTGGGACGCGGTACCTGCGGTGCGTGACCATCAGCTCTACGAGATCAAGTCGGCCGATATCCTTTCGCCGGGGCCGAGTGCCATCACCGAAGGACTCGCGCAACTCGAGCGTATTGTGACGCGTTGGGTCCAGGCAGCGAAATAAGCATGGGACAGAAGCGGATCGCCGGAACATTGATGGTGCAGGGCACGACCTCGGACGCCGGCAAGAGCACGCTGGTCGCGGGTCTTTGCCGGGTGCTGCGCCGCCGCGGCGTGCGCGTGGCGCCGTTCAAGCCGCAGAACATGGCATTGAACAGCGCCGTAACCGCGCAGGGCGGCGAGATCGGTCGAGCGCAAGCATTGCAGGCGCAGGCGGCCGGTGTGCCTGCGCACACGGATATGAACCCGGTGCTGCTGAAGCCGAATTCCGACGTAGGCGCGCAAATCATTATCCATGGCAAGGCGCTCGCCGACATGGATGCGCGCGCCTATCACGCGTACAAGTCAAGCGCGATGGCGGCAGTGCTTGAGTCCTACCGCCGTTTGCAGACACAGTACGACTGCGTGCTGGTGGAGGGCGCGGGCAGCCCGGCCGAGATCAATCTGCGCGATCGCGACATCGCCAATATGGGATTCGCCGAGACGGTGGATTGCCCGGTGATCCTGGTGGCCGACATCGACCGCGGCGGCGTGTTCGCGCATTTTCTGGGTACGTTGGAGTGCCTGTCGGGCTCCGAGCGTAAACGCGTGCGCGGTTTCGTGATTAACCGCTTTCGCGGCGACGTCGGTCTGCTGCAGTCCGGCGTAGAGTGGCTGGAGCGCAAAACCGGCAAACCGGTATTCGGAGTGATGCCATATCTTCACGGCCTGCATCTGGATGCCGAGGACGCGATCAAGACGGAGCAAGGCGAAAAGCTCGACGGGCAGCGGTTGCGCGTGATCGCGCCAGTGTTCCCGCGCATCAGCAACCATACCGATTTCGACGTATTACGCGCGCATCCGCAAGTCGAGTTCAGTTTCATCGGTCCGGGCATGCGCATTCCGCGCGCCGACCTGATCGTATTGCCGGGCAGCAAAAGCGTGCAGGCCGATCTCGCCTGGCTGGAGCGCGAAGGCTGGACTGTGGAAATCCGGCGGCACCTGCGCTACGGCGGCAAACTCGTCGGCATCTGCGGCGGCATGCAGATGCTCGGCACGCGGCTGAATGACGTGCATGGCCTTGAGGGCGCGGCCGGCAGCCGGCCGGGACTGGACCTGCTCGATTTCGAAACCACGCTCGATTCGCAAAAGCGCTTGCAGCAGGTGGGCGGGCGGCTCGTCGGCCCCGGCGCGCGCGTTGCCGGCTACGAGATCCACATGGGTGTCTCGACCGGGCCAGCGCTCGCGCGCGCGGCGATCGAGCTCGACGATGGCCGCCGTGACGGAGCGCAGTCGGCAGATGGACAGATTTTGGCTACTTACCTGCATGGTCTGTTCGACGCACCCGAAGCCTGCATTGCGTTGCTCGCCTGGGCCGGCCTGGAACGTCCGCTGCCGCTCGACTACAACGCAGTACGTGAAGCGAGCATCGATCGCCTGGCCGATGCGATGACGGAGCATTTGAACATCGAGCAGCTGCTCGCAGAGCTGCGCTAGGGTTCTCCCCCCTGGGGTTCTCTGCTATTGTGATGCCATGCTGAAAGACGGCGTCGATTTGCAGAACATTCGCCGCGTGCTGGTGACCAAGCTGCGCCACCACGGCGACGTGCTGCTCGCCTCGCCCGTGTTCTCCGTGCTCAAGGCGCATGCGCCGCATCTGCAAATCGACGCGCTGGTCTACGCCGATACCGCGGCCATGCTCGCCGGCAACCCGGCGGTGTCGCGGGTGTTCGGCATAGACCGCGGCTGGAAGAAGTTGGGTTGGAGCGCTCAGGCTCGCGCCGAATGGGACCTGCTGCGGCAACTGCGTAGCCGCGAGTACGATCTCTTGCTTCATCTGACCGAGCATCCGCGCGGAGCGTGGCTGGCACGGCTGCTCGCGCCGCGCTACCGTGTCGCCGCGGCTTACCCCAAGGCGCGAACCTGGTGGAAGGCCAGCTTCAGCCACCTGTATCCCCTGCCGAAGAACGGCCGGCGCCACGTGGTGGAGCTGAACCTGGACGCACTGCGCCGCATCGGCCTGCAACCGGGGGAAAAGGAGCGCGGCCTCAGTTTCGTTCCCGGCGACGAGGCGGAGCGCGAGGTCGGGCGCATGCTGGGCGAACTGGGGCTGGAGAGCGGCAGCTACATTCATGTGCATCCGGCCTCGCGCTGGCAATTCAAGTGCTGGCCGGCGCAGAAAACCGCCGAGCTGATCGACAAGCTGCAGGGCCTGGGCGAGCGCGTGGTGGTGAGCGCGGCACCGGATGCGGACGAACTCGAGCTCGTCGGGCGCATCCGCGAGCTGGCGATCACGCCGTTCGCCGACGTCTCGGGCAAGCTCACGCTGAAGCAGCTGGGCGCACTCACGCAAAAGGCCAAGCTGTTCATCGGCGTCGATTCCGCACCCATGCATATCGCCAGCGCGGTGCAGACGCCGGTGGTGGCCCTGTTCGGCCCCAGCGGCGAATTCAACTGGGGGCCGTGGCAGGTGCCGCAGCGCGTGCTCGCCTCCGACCATGCCTGCCGCCCCTGCGGCAACGACGGCTGCGGCGGAGGAAAAGTGAGCGAATGCCTCAGCACCCTGCCCGTGTCCGCGGTGCTGCAGGCGGCGCAGTCGCTGTTGTCGCGCTGATGCATACGCGCCTGCGCCGCCGGCAGCGGCTTGAGTGCGCACGCGGACCGCGAGCGGCAGCGCGATGAAAATCGCCCTGGTGCGCCAGCGTTACAACCCCTATGGCGGCGCCGAGCGCTTCGTCGAGCGCGCCTTGACTGCGCTGGCGGCCGAAGACGTGGAGCTGACGCTGCTCGCGCGCGCGTGGTCGGGGGCAGATGCGGCCGGCGCGGGCAAGGGCTGGCGCCTGATCCGCTGCGATCCCTTTTATATCGGCCGGGTGTGGCGCGACTGGGGCTTTGCCCGCGCCGTCTGCGCCGAGGTGAAAGCGCACAGCTTCGATCTGGTGCAATCGCACGAGCGCATCAGCTGCTGCGACGTCTATCGCGCCGGCGACGGCGTGCATCGCCAGTGGCT
>JAKAIH010000356.1 GCA_021825225.1 Pseudomonadota bacterium | reverse complement strand
ATGAGTTATCTATTTCAGATCAACCAATTATTGCGTTCCGGTCGCTCAACGTCCGGACAGCAGTGATCGTACGTATTGAGCTTGCTGCGTTGACGTTCCGCGCTATCGCGCGGCAACCGTGTTTTCCCAATACGGATGAAAAGCGTATCCGTATCGGGAAAACACGGTTATGAATAAAACCAAAATCGTGTAGGGGGTTTATTCAAGATCACCGCTTGCGTGCGGACAGATTTATCGTCCGCACGCAAGCGGTGATCCGCGCGGCCGGGTCGCCGGCCGCGCCAGTGATGACGCGCCAACTCGCAATTGCGCTGCGCTTCGAGCGGCGGCGCATAAGCTGCTAGCGCCGCCCGATCAGCAATCCGACGGCGACGCCGAGCAGGGCGGTGGTGCCGGCAATTCTCCACGGATGCTCGTGGGCGTAGTCGTCGGTCGCTTGTGCGGTGGCGCGTGCCTTTTCACTTGCGGCCTGCTCGAATTCTGCCAACTGCGCCTTGGCGCGGCGCAGGCTTTCTTCGATCCGCGGCTGCAGTGCAGCCAGCTTTTCCCCCGATTGGCCGACGACGGCCTTGAGCAACAGTTCGGTGTCGGCGAGCACGGTGCGCATGTCGGCGACCAGTTTCTCGCGTGTGACGGCTTGTAGTTCGGCGTCCATGATGGCTCCAGAGCTATGGTGTTGGGAACGATTCCATCCTAGCCCCTGACATCGACCGCCATTTGACAATGGTCAATCCGACCAGCGATAAGGCCGTCAACGCCGGTGACGCTCGGCGCCCGCATACACCCATTCGAGCAGTGCATCCTGCGCCGCTTGGCAGGCGGCGGCGTTGGGGTGGTTGATGAACATCACCACCACGCGCCGCCGGCCGCGCTGGTCGAGCACGTAGCCCGCCAGGGTGCGCGCGTTGCTGAGCGAGCCGGTCTTGATATGCGCCTGCCCGGCGATCGACTCGAAACGCAGCCTGCGGCGCATGGTGCCGTCGTAGGCTACCAGCGGCAAGGACGACATCAGTTCGGGCATCACCGCGCTGTGCCATGCCGCGAGCAGCAGCTGCGCCATGTGTTCGGCGCTGATGCGCTCCTCGCGCGACAGTCCCGAGCCGTTTTCCAGCACCAGCTCGGGGAAATCGAGCTTTTTCTGCGCGAGCCAGGCACGCAGCACCTCGGCCGAGCGCTCGCTGTTTCCGGGCAGCTTGAGCAGCTCCGCGCCCAGGGTGAGAAACAGCTGCCGCGCCATCACGTTGTTGCTGAATTTGTTGATGTCGCGCACCAGCTCGGCGTTGCTCGCCGAAACGGCCGTTGCCAGCAGCCTGGCGTCGGCAGGGACCTCCCCATTTCTCCAGCCGCCGCTGATCGTGCCGCCCAGTTCCTGCCACAGCTCCTTGAACACGCCGTAGACGTAGTCCGGTTGCGCCAGCAGACTCGCATTCCAATAGTGCTCGCCGCAGATCGCGGGCATGCTGCCGTCGAAATTCGCTTTTGCCGCCGCTCCGTTGCTCTCGAACTCGGCCTTGATGCCTGCGCGCCAGTCGCCGCAGGGGCCGTCGACGGCGCGCACCGCGGCCGAAAACGCGAGCCCGGCCGGCCTCGGTTCGGGGATGACGGTCACGCTCTTCGCCTGCGCGTCCGGAACGAAGTCGAAGCGCACCGCCTTGAAGTTCAGCAGCAGCGCATCCGGCCCCACGTTGTAGGCGCGCAGCGGCTCGGCGTCGAACTTCCCCGGGTCATAGGCTGCTGTCTCGAAGTAGCTGCGGTCCTCGACCAGATCGCCGCGAATGTCGCGCAAGCCCAAGGCGCGCAGGCGGCGCAACAGCAGCCAGAAATTCTCCAGCGTCAGCTTCGGATCGCCGTAGCCTTTGAGTACCAGATCGCCGCGGAGCGTATCGCCCTCCATCTTGCCTGCGGCATAGGCTTCGGTTTTCCAGGTGTAGGCCGGGCCCAGCAGTTCCAGTGCGGCGTAGGTGGTGAGCAGCTTCATGGTCGAAGCCGGATTCATCGGCTGTGCGGCATCATGGGCGAGCAGGGGCCGTGCCCCATCCACATCCTGCACGTAGGCGGAGACGGCCGAGAGCGAAACATGGGCACGCTTCAAGGCCAGCTCGACCGCGCGCGGCAAAGTCTGGGCGCCGACAGGCGCGGACGCAAGGAGGAAGACGAGCAGAACGCTCGTGGTGAATATTCTTAGGCGCATCGAAGGATAGGTTTTCCGCCTGCATGATACTTGAAGCTGTTTGCCTTCGAGGTCCCGCGCCCGGGTTTGCGGCCCCCGCCGCAAGCCGGACGCGCTTCGATTCGGCGCACTGCTGTGGCGGGACAAATATGATGGTCCTAAACAGCGGCATAATCCATTGTTAACCAAAAGTCTAATTCCTTATGGTGACAATCAGGAATGTCCATCCTGGCTTTGAATCAGGTCCGTATCCGACAAGAGAGCTCAAAAGAGTTGGTCTCGCTGGAGATAATGAGGCAAAAAAGATTGTCCTCCGCTAGAACCAGGTGCAAATTCTGTTGCAAGAGTGATTGTCTCTAAGTATTCGGCAATGGGCCCTACCGTCACTTTGATAAGGATTTGGGTGGTCTTACCGCGCGTCTGACCGCTCAGCTGTAGGACAACCAGCAAGAATCGGCGTTTAGCCAGACAAATTACCCAGTCTATTCGCGGAAGCTACAGCTCCGTCGAAAACTGATTCGGCGACGCGAACCGGGAAATTTGCTGGCAATTGTGCTCGCACCCTCTCAACCGCCGAGGGTGTGGCCGCCACCAAGCTTTCCAACATACCAACCAGGCCATCGGCGAAGCCACATCGGCGCGCCGTTTCTACGAAGTGCCTAGGCATGATTTGCTCCGCGTGGTAGTGCCGGTTCTTACCGGACCACGCCATGGCCATCTTGACCTTTTGCGCTGGAATCAATGTAGCGCCATCGCCAATGAAGGGCCACGCGGACAGCACATCGTATGTGGGTGTCAATCTGAAGCGTCCGCCGGTTCTAAGCGCAATACTGAAGTTCTTTGCGTGCCCGTCAATCAACCGCAGCATCCAGAACAGCACTTGGGTCTTCAGAAACCGCTCTACATCGCCGCTGTCCTCCGATTGCCGTAGTAAGGACGCCAGCGCCAAAATGCCCGGCCCGCCATGTTCCTCGTACTTTTTCGCTCCTGGGGTGCCCGTGGCTTGGCACATGTCTTCTTGGGCGAGCCTCAACCAGAATTTTCCTGAAGGGTGGAGCGCCCTGTCGAAGCGCTCGACCACCAGACACTTTTGCGTACCGAACGTAGCGATTTGCGCCTGGGCCACCGGCAGGCCGAAGGCTTCCAGCAGTTTGAGGCACAACCATTCATTTTCAACGGACGTGGCTAGGTCCAGTTGTCGGTTGCCGACCGTGCCCAACGGGAGCTTGAAGATGTGAGTGCTGGGGGTGGCGCCGTTTGGGCGGCACCAGCTGCCCTGATGCAACAGCAATGCGGTCTTTTCTTGCGCGCCGGCGATGCTGATGCGTAGGTCGTCATCATCGTCGTGCTGCCCCAATGCGCCCGGCATGCTTACGGTGCGAATCAGCTCCTGTTCTACCCCGGTCTCGTCGAGCGGGGTGCCGTCAATCACTTCAATGTTCTTGGGTGCTTCGTCTTCGGGCAGCAGTTGAAGGGCGCCGACGCAATCACGGCCTACCGCGGCCAGCAAGTCGAACGGCGCAAGGGACTTGGTGCCAAAGCGGGCTTGCAGCCTTCGGCGCATCTCCGCGTTGTCTGGTAGCAGATTGTCGAAGTAGTTGTCGATAATGGCGCCGCGTAGGGGACCACCACCGGCCGGAGCCGGCAGCGACAGGGACAGTGGACGGTATCGCTCGGAAGTGAGCCAACTGGGGTCATACTGGAACTCCTCGGCACCGCGAG
>JAKAIH010000355.1 GCA_021825225.1 Pseudomonadota bacterium | reverse complement strand
TACCTGCGTGCCGTCCTCACCAAGGCGCTCGGCGACGACAAGGCCGCCAACATCATCGACCGCATCCTCCACGGCGGCGACACCAGCGGCATCGAGGGCCTGAAATGGATGGACTCGGCGGCCGTCGCCGAACTGATCAAGAACGAGCATCCGCAGATCATCGCCACCATCCTGGTGCACCTGGACCGCGATCAGGCGAGCGAAATCCTGGGACTGCTGGTCGAGCGCCTGCGCAACGACGTGCTGCTGCGCATCGCCACGCTCGACGGCATCCAGCCCTCGGCGCTGCGCGAACTGAACGACGTGCTCACCAAGCTGCTGTCGGGCAACAACAACCTCAAGAAAAGCCCGATGGGCGGGGTGCGCACTGCGGCCGAAATCCTCAACTTCATGTCCGGCAACCTGGAAAGCGGGGTGATCGAAAGCGTGAAGGAATACGACGCCGATCTGGCGCAGAGGATACTGGACGAGATGTTCGTGTTCGAGAACCTCATCGACGTGGACGACCGCGGCGTCCAGCTGCTGCTGCGCGAGATCCAGTCGGAGTCCCTGATCATCGCACTCAAGGGCTCCTCCGAGGAGCTGCGCGAGAAGATCTTCAAGAACATGTCGCAGCGCGCCGCGGAAATGCTGCGCGACGACCTCGACGCCAAGGGCCCGGTGCGCGTATCCGAAGTCGAAGCCGAGCAGAAGGAAATCCTGAAGATCGTGCGCCGCCTCGCCGACGAGGGACAGATTTCGCTCGGCGGACAGGGCGAGGACGCCTATGTCTAGCCCTGCCGCCGTCAAGGAAATTCGCACCGCCTACCAGCGCTGGGAACTCGACTCGTTCGACGCCCCGAAGGAAGTCCCCTTGGGGGGCGCCCCGAAGGAAGCCCCCTTGGGGGGCGCGCAGAAACAGGGCGCCGCAGCGGCGATACTGCCTACCGCCGGCCAGTTGGAACGCCTGCACCAGCAGGCGCATGAAGAAGGCTATGCCGCCGGCCACCGCGAAGGCAGCGCCACGGCGGCGGCGGAAGCCGAGCGCCTGCACCAGGTCGTCACCGCCCTGACGGAGGAATCGCGCCGCTTCGACCAGCGCCTGGCGGACGAACTGCTGGGACTCGCCCTGGCGATCAGCCGGCAGGTGCTGCGCCAGGCGCTCAATGTGCACCCCGAATTGATCCTGGCGAGCGTCAACGAGGTACTGGGCCAGCTGCCGCTGTCGAACCAGCGCGCACACCTGGTGCTGCATCCGGAGGACGCGGCGCTGGTGCGCGCGAGCCTGGGCGAACGCCTCAGGCAGTCGGGCTGGGAGATCGTCGAAAACGCGCAGCTGAGCCGCGGCGGCTGCCGCCTCGAGGCGAGCGAGTGCGACATCGACGCCACGCTGGAGCAGCGCTGGCAGCGCGTGGTCAGTGCGGTCGGAAACGAGCATGCCTGGATCGAATGAATTTGCCAGCGCCGAGCGCAACGAGCGCTGGCGCAGCTTCCTGCGCGACTGCGGCGAGCTGGTGGCACAGACCAACCCGGTGCGGGTGAGCGGACGCCTCACCCGCGTCGCCGGACTGGTGATGGAGGCCACCGGCCTCAAGCTCGCCGTCGGCAGCGGCTGCTCGGTCGAACTTCCGAACGAAACCACCGTGGACGCCGAGGTGGTCGGGTTCTCCGGCGACAAGCTGTTCCTGATGCCGGCCAACGACGTCTACGGGCTGGTTCCGGGAGCGAAAGTCGTTCCGGTCGAAATTGCACCGCAGGCACCCCGGCTCGGCGCCGGCATCCGCCCGAGGCGGCGCGGCTCGGACCGCGCCAAGCACATTCCCGTCGGCGAGGGCCTGCTCGGCCGCGTGCTCGACGGCGCCGGACGCCCGCTGGACCGCCTCGGCCCCCTGCTCGCCGAGCAGAGCGCGCCGCTGCAGAACCGCCCGTTCAACCCGCTCGAACGCATGCCGATCACCCAGGCGCTGGACGTGGGCGTACGCGGCATCAACGCGCTGCTCACCGTGGGCCGCGGGCAGCGCATGGGCCTGTTCGCGGGCAGCGGCGTGGGCAAAAGCGTGCTGCTCGGCATGATGGCGCGCTATACCAGCGCCGACGTCATCGTCGTCGGGCTGATCGGCGAGCGCGGCCGCGAAGTGAAGGAATTCATCGAAGACATACTGGGCGCGGAAGGCCTGGCGCGTTCGGTGGTGGTCGCCGCGCCGGCCGATACCAATCCGCTGATGCGCCTGCAAGGCGCCGCCTACGCCACTGCCGTCGCGGAGCATTTCCGCGACCAGGGCAAGCACGTACTGCTGATCATGGACTCGCTCACGCGCTACGCCATGGCGCAGCGCGAAATCGCGCTTGCCATCGGCGAGCCTCCGGTCACCAAGGGCTATCCGCCATCGGTGTTCGCCAAGCTGCCGCAGCTGGTCGAACGCGCCGGCAACGGCGGCGAAGGCGGCGGCTCGATCACCGCCTTCTACACCGTGCTGGTCGAAGGCGACGACCTGCAGGACCCGGTTGCCGACAGCGTGCGCGCCATCCTCGACGGGCATATCGTGCTCTCGCGCACGCTCGCCGACCAGGGCCACTACCCCGCCATCGACGTCGAGGCGTCGGTGAGCCGCGTGCTTCCCAACCTGATCAGTCCGCAGCAACTCGAGCTGGTGCGCCGTTTCAGGTCCCTGTATGCCCGTTACCAGCGCAGCCGCGACCTGATCAGCGTCGGCGCCTACGCCAGCGGCCACGACGCGGCGCTGGACGAGGCGATCCGGATGCAGCCGCAGCTGGAACGCTTCCTGCAACAGGGCATGCGCGAATGCCAGCCCTACGCGGCAAGCGTGGCCCAGCTCGACGCGCTGTTCCCGCCCGAAATTCCGCCGTTAACCCATCAATAACCGAAATAGGTGAAACCCATGTCCAAGCCCTTTCCGCTGCAGACGCTGCTCGAACTGGCACAGGAGGGCAGCGATAGCGCTGCCGCGCAACTGGGCGTGGTCAACGGTCACGAGCGCGACATGGAAAGGCGGCTGCAGCTGCTGCTGCAGTACCGCAGGGAATACGCCGAACGCCTGGCAACCACGACGCAGACCGGCATGCACAGCGTGGGCTGGCGCAATTTCCACGAATTCATCGCCAAGATCGACGCCGCCATCGAGCAGCAGCGCGAACTGGTGGCGCAGGCCAGGAGCGAAGTGGAAACCGGAAAACAGCACTGGCACGCGCAGCAGCGCAAGCTCAAATCCTTCGATACGCTTTCCGAGCGCCATTCCTGCGCGGAGCGCAAGGACGAGGCCAGGCGCGAGCAGAAGGAGCAGGACGATTTTGCCCTGCGGGGCTTTCTCGGCCGGCAGGCGCTGACCGGCTAGGGTGCGTCCGATGCACCGCAACCTGCGCGCACGAGCTCGCCGCAACGCTGCCCGCGCGGGCAGATGAAACCGTCCGGCATAGGCATGCCGCCAAGCAGTCGAACATTCGTCGTACAGACGCCCGAACCGAAGGAACCATCTTGACCGACCTGCCGCTTCCATCCACGACCGCCGCCCCGGCGCCACGATCTGCCGCGGCCGGCGCCGCAGCGCGCGCGCCAGCCGCGCGCCCGGGCGCGGCGCAAGCCGGCGCCGCTGCGTTCCAGGACGCATTGGCGCAGGAACTCGGACTGGTGCCGGACGGCCTCGCCTTGCCCGTCACCGAAGCCCCCGTTGCGGTGGCAAAAGCGGACACCGGGCTCAAGTCCGGCGACGAGCGCAAACGCGCGACCGCCGCAGCCGACGCAGCCCTGGGCCTGGCTTCGGTCGACGCAAGTGTCGCGGCGACTGCC
Source organism: Pseudomonadota bacterium (assembly GCA_021825225.1). Classification (GTDB taxonomy): domain Bacteria; phylum Pseudomonadota; class Gammaproteobacteria; order Burkholderiales; family SG8-39; genus 2-12-FULL-64-23. Next base: position 126 of record JAKAIH010000355.1, on the reverse strand, counting down.
CTGCTGCCTGCCGCCGTGCCGGTCATGGCAGCTGCGCCGGCGCAAGCGCCGGCACCGGTCGAGCCGTCCGCGCATGCAAACGCCTCCAGCGCGCCGACTGGCCTGCCCGCCGCCGCGCGCGCCGCG
>JAKAIH010000003.1 GCA_021825225.1 Pseudomonadota bacterium | reverse complement strand
CTTCAGCGCCGTGGCATCCACTTCGAGCCATTCGGGAATGCCGCGCGACGCGGCTGCAGCTGATGCGCCTTTGATGCGCAGCTGGTCCTTGGCTCCGGCCACCACCTCGATGGTGTCGCCGGTGCGCACATGATAGGAAGGAATATTGACGCGCTTCCCGTTCACCAGGATGCCGTTGTGGCGCACGATCTGGCGCGCCTCGTTGCGCGACGCGCCGAAGCCCATGCGGAAGCACACCGTGTCCAGGCGCGATTCGAGCATCTGCAGCAGGCTCTCGCCGGTAATGCCTTTCTGGCGCGCCGCCGCCGCGTAGATGCCGCGGAACTGGCGTTCGAGGATGCCGTAGATACGCCGGATCTTCTGCTTCTCACGCAGCTGCTTGCCGTAGTCCGACAGACGCTGGCCGCTTTTCTGGCCGTGCTGGCCCGGCGCATAGGCACGGCGCTCGACGGCACATTTGTCGGTGAAGCACTTCTCGCCTTTGAGGAACAGCTTCTCGCCCTCGCGGCGGCACTGGCGGCATTTGGGGTCTAGGTTACGGGCCACTTTCCAGTCTCCTTAGATGCGCCGACGCTTGGGCGGGCGGCAGCCGTTGTGCGGCACCGGCGTCACGTCGCTGATGCTGGTGATTTTCAGGCCGATCGCGTTCAGGGCGCGCACGGCGGACTCGCGTCCGGGGCCCGGCCCCTTGATGCGGACTTCGACGTTCTTGACGCCGCATTCCTGTGCCGCCTTGCCTGCCTGTTCAGCGGCAATCTGCGCAGCAAACGGCGTCGACTTGCGCGAGCCCTTGAAGCCTGCGCCACCGGATGTCGCCCACGAAAGCGCGTTACCCTGGCGGTCGGTAATGGTGATGATGGTGTTGTTGAACGACGCGTGGATATGCGCAATGCCTTCGGCAACGTTCTTCTTCACCTTCTTGCGTACACGCGCCGCTGCTGTGGCGCCGGCGCTCGGGGGTTTGGCCATTTATGCTTTCCTCTACGTATCCGTTGATCCGCGCTTAGGTCTTGGTCGCCGCGGATTTCATCTTAATCGCGGCCTTGCGCGGGCCCTTGCGCGTGCGCGCGTTGGTACGCGTGCGCTGCCCGCGCACGGGCAGGCCTTTGCGATGGCGCGAGCCGCGATAGCAGCCCAAGTCCATCAGGCGCTTGATCGACATCGACACCTCGCGCCGCAGGTCACCCTCGACCGTGAATTTGGCCACCTCTTCGCGCAGGCGTTCCATGTCGGAGTCCGACAGGTCCTTGATCTTGGCCGAAGTACCGACCTTGGCTGCAACACAGATCACCTGCGCGCGCGCCCGCCCGATGCCGTAGATCGCGGTCAGCGCAATCTCGGCGTGTTGGTGGTTTGGAATGTTGACGCCTGCAATACGGGCCATTAGCTCACCCCAAGAATGCGAAACCGATAATTATAACTTGATATCATGCTCTGTGCCAGCCAATTAACCTTGACGCTGTTTATGCCGCGGGTTGGTGCAAATCACGCGCACCACCCTCTTCCTGCGGATTACCTTGCAGTTGCGGCACATCTTTTTTACTGATGCCTGTACTTTCATGGTGCTCTCCTGCTCCGCCCGGTCCGCGCTGTTACACCCGCACCCGGACTACTTTGCGCGGAAAACGATCCGCGCTCTTGTCAAATCATACGGCGTCAATTCCACCGTCACCTTGTCGCCCGGCAGGATGCGAATATAGTGCATGCGCATCTTGCCCGAGATATGTCCCAGCACTACGTGACCATTTTCCAGTTTCACCCTGAAGGTCGCGTTCGGGAGATTCTCCACAATCTCCCCCTGCATCTCGATAACGTCTTCTTTCGCCATCAGCGTGTGGGGAACCCGGCGCCCTTGAAATTGGCCTTCTTCAACAGGCTTTCATACTGATGCGACATGATGTAGGCCTGTACCTGCGACATGAAATCCATGGTCACCACCACGATAATCAACAGCGAGGTGCCGCCGAAATAGAATGGAACGTTCCATTTCAGGATCAGGAATTCCGGCAACAGACAGACCAGGGTCACGTACACCGCGCCAGCCATGGTGAGCCGCGTCAGTATCTTTTCCAGATAGCGCGCGGTCTGGTCACCGGGACGAATGCCGGGAACGAACGCGCCGCTCTTTTTCAGGTTATCCGCGGTTTCCTTGGGGTTGTATTGCAACGCGGTATAGAAAAAACAGAAGAAAATGATCGCGCTCGAATACAGCATGACGTAGATCGGCTGCCCCGGTGAAAGCGTGCTGGAGATATCGCGCAGCCAACTCATGCTTTCGCTGCGTCCGAACCAGCCCGCCAGGGTCGCCGGAAACAGAATGATGCTCGAGGCGAAAATCGGTGGGATCACGCCGGCCATGTTGAGCTTGAACGGCAGGTGCGAGGCCTGGCCGCCATAGATCTTGTTGCCGACCTGGCGTTTGGCGTAGTTCACCAGGATCTTGCGCTGTCCGCGTTCGACGAAACACACCGCCCAAGTCACGAGCACCACCGCCGTGGCCACCAGCAACGCAGTAAGCGGATGCATGGCACCGGTGCGCACCAGTTCCAGCGTGCCGCCGACGGCGTTGGGCAGGCCCGCGGCAATACCGGCGAAGATGATGATCGAGATGCCGTTGCCCAGGCCGCGCTCGGTGATCTGCTCGCCCAGCCACATGAGGAACATGGTCCCGGTCACCAGCGTGCTGACGGTGACGAAGCGGAAAAGGAGCCCGGGATCAAGCACCAGTCCGGGCTGCGACTCCAGTGCAATGGAAATCCCGGTCGCCTGGAACAGCGCCAGAAACACCGTGCCGTAGCGCGTGTACTGGGTGATTTTGCGCTGCCCTGCCTGACCTTCCTTCTTCAACTGCTCCAGTTGCGGCGACACCGTCGTCATCAGCTGCATGATGATCGAGGACGAAATGTAGGGCATGATCCCCAGAGCGAATATGGTGAAGCGCGACAAAGCACCGCCCGAGAACATGTTGAACATGCCGAGGATCCCGCCCTGTTGCGACTTAAACAGTTCGGCGAGCGTGTTCGGATCGATTCCGGGTACCGGAATATGCGCACCGATGCGGAACACGAGCAAAGCGCCGAGCAGGAACAGCAGACGCTTTTTCAGGTCGCCGTACTTGCCGGTCTTGCCGATATTTTGAGCCTGGGTAGCCATTTCGCTATGCGGCGCTTAAGCCTTCTCGCCCTTTGCCTTGGATTTGGATTTCTCCTTGGGAGCCGGTTCGCCCGCGCCTGCCTTGGGGGCCTTGGGCTTGGCCTTCACTTTTTCCGCAGGTTTGGCTGCGTCCCCCTTGGGGGCTTCGGCCCTGGCTTTCGCCTTGGCGATCGCTTCAGCCCTGGCTTTGGCTTTTTTGCCCTTGCCTACCGGCGCCTTTTCTTCCAGCGCGGCGATGCTGCCGCCGGCTGCTTCGATCGCCGCCCTGGCACCCTTGGTGACCCGCAGGCCACTCAAACTGAGCTTGCGCTCGATCTTTCCTGACAGGATGACTTTGACGGCCTCGGTTGCCTCCGGCACTACGCCAGCCTCTTTCAGCGCCTTCAGATCGATGTCTGCAAGCTGCATTTTCTGCAGGTCGGACAGACGCACTTCGGCGGTCAAGCCGCGCGCGAGCGAATTGAAGCCGCGCTTGGGCAAGCGCCGCTGCAGCGGCATCTGGCCGCCCTCGAAACCGACTTTGTGAAAACCGCCGGAACGAGACTTCTGGCCTTTGTGGCCGCGTCCCGCGGTCTTGCCCAGGCCGGAACCGATGCCGCGGCCGACGCGGCGGCGCGCACGTTTAGCGCCTGCCGCAGGCTTGATCGTATTAAGCTGCATTTATGCCTCGCACTTCACCAGGTAGTAGACCTTGTTGATCATGCCGCGCACCGCAGGGGTGTCCTGCAATTCCACGGTGTGATTGATGCGCTTCAAGCCCAGCCCGCGCACCGTCGCTCGATGCGCGGCCTTGCAGCCGATCACGCTTTTCACCAGGGTAACTTTGAGTTTCTTGTCCGCCATGATTGCCCTCAGCCGGTGATTTCTTCGACCGATTTGCCGCGCTTGGCGGCGATCTCGGACGGTGTGTTCATGGCTTTCAAGCCCTGCAGGGTGGCGCGTACCACGTTGTAGGGACTGCCCGAACCGATGCACTTGGCAAGCACGTTGGTGACGCCCATGACCTCGAATACGGCGCGCATGGCGCCGCCGGCGATGATGCCCGTGCCTTCGGATGCCGGTTGCATGTATACCTTGGCCGCGCCGTGGCGTCCCATCACCGCATGATGCAGCGTGCCGTTCTTCAGGCTGACGCGGAACATCTTGCGCCGCGCTTCTTCCATGGCTTTTTGCACCGCCACCGGAACCTCGCGCGATTTGCCCTTGCCCATGCCGACGCCGCCGTCGCCGTCGCCGACCACGGTAAGCGCGGCAAAGCTCAGAATGCGGCCGCCCTTCACCACCTTGGTGACGCGGTTGATCGCGACCATTTTTTCGCGCAGGCCGTCGCCGCGGTCATCCTGCCCCTGCATCTTGCCCTGCATCCTGCCCTGCATCTTCGCCATATTCGTCCTCGATTAGAACTTGAGCCCGGCTTCGCGCGCCGCTTCCGCCAGCGCCTTGACGCGTCCGTGGTACTGCAGGCCGCCGCGGTCGAATGCCACTTTCTCGATGCCGAGCTGTTTGGCCTTGGCAGCGATGCGCTTGCCGACGGCCTCGGCCGCCTTGACGTTGCCGCCGTTGGCGATGCTCGCGCGCACTTCCTTCTCCAGCGTCGAGGCTGCAGTCAAGACCTTGGTGCCGCAGGCCGAAATCACCTGCGCATAAATGTGGCTGTTGGTGCGATGCACCGCCAGACGCACCGCCTTGAGTTCGGCAATCTTGGCACGGGATCTACGTGCCCGGCGCAGTCGCGCCTCTTTTCTATCTATCATGACTTTAGCTCCGCTTACTTCTTCTTGGTCTCTTTCAAGACCACTTTTTCGTCCGCGTAGCGCACGCCCTTGCCTTTGTACGGCTCGGGACTGCGATAGGCACGCACCTCGGCGGCCACCTGGCCAACCTGCTGCTTGTCGTTGCTGCGCAGAATGATCTCGGTCTGGGTCGGGGTCTCGACCTTGACGCCCTTGGGCATCTGGTGCACCACCGGATGCGAGAACCCGAGCGCAAGGTTGAGCTTGTCGCCCTGCGCCTGCGCACGGTAGCCGACGCCGACCAAGACCAGTTTCCTTTCGAAACCCTTGGTCACGCCCTGGACCATGTTGGCAACCAGGGCGCGAATTGTGCCGGACATCGCGTTGGCCCGCGTCGAGTCGTTCCTTACCACGCACAGCAGATTGTCGCCTTCGCGTTCAATCTTGATGTCACTGCTCAAGCGCTGCGTCAGCGTGCCCAGCGGGCCCTTGACCGCGACCTGATCGGCCGATAGCGTCACCTCGACACCCTTGGGAACTGCAATGGGATTTTTTCCGATTCGCGACATGATTTCCTTCCCTTAGGCCACGATGCACAGCACTTCGCCGCCGATTCCCGTGGCGCGCGCTTTTCTGTCGGTCATCACGCCCCTGGAAGTCGAGACAATGGCAATTCCCAGCCCGTTCATGATCTTGGGAATATCGTCGCGGCCTTTGTAAATGCGCAGTCCGGGGCGGCTGACACGCTCGATCTTCTCGATCACCGGCGCGCCCGCATAGTACTTCAGCCCAATCTCGAGAACGGACTTGCCGTCCTCATCGCGAACCTTGAATTCCTCGATGTAGCCCTCGTCCTTCAGCACCTGGGCGATGGACGCCTTGACGCGCGACGAAGGCATCGCCACCGACAGCTTTTCCGCAAGTTGCGCATTGCGGATGCGGGTCAGCATATCGGCGATCGGATCAGTCATGCTCATGCTTTGTCTCCTCTCACCAGCTGGCTTTGGTCATGCCGGGGATTTCGCCGCGCATGGCGATCTCGCGCAGCTTGTTGCGCCCCAGGCCGAACTTACGGTACACACCGCGCGGGCGGCCGGTCAGCTTGCAGCGGTTGCGCAAGCGCGTGGGACTTGCATTGCGCGGCAGTTGCTGCAACTGCATGCGCGCCGCCATGCGCTCGTCCTCGGGCTGCTTGAAATCGTTGATGATGGCGAGCAGCGCCGCGCGCTTGACCTCGAATTTCTTCACGGTCTTGCGACGCTTTTCGTTGCGGTTGATGACTGCGGTTTTTGCCATGGCGCAATCCTTCAGGTCTTGAACGGGAATTTGAAGGCCGCGAGCAGCGCTTTGGCTTCCTCGTCGGTCTTCGCAGTGGTGGTGATGCTGATGTTCATGCCGCGCAGGGCATCAATCTTGTCGTATTCGACTTCTGGGAAAATGATCTGCTCTTTCACACCCAGGTTGTAGTTGCCGCGGCCGTCGAAAGCGCGCTGCGACAGCCCGCGAAAATCGCGAATCCGCGGTATCGCGATGCTGACCAGGCGGTCGAGAAACTCATACATGCGCACTCCGCGCAAGGTCACCATGCAGCCAATCGCCAGGCCTTTGCGGATTTTGAAGCCGGCTATGGGCTTTTTCGACAAGGTCACCACCGGTTTCTGCCCGGCGATCTTGGTCATGTCGCCGACGGCGTTGTCCATGATCTTCTTGTCGTTGACGGCCTCACCCACGCCCATGTTGAGCGTGATCTTCTCGATACGCGGGACCTGCATCGTGGTCTTGTACCCGAACTTCTTCACCATCTCGGGTACCACTGTCTCTTTGTAGTAGCTGTATAAGCGTGCCATAGCGTTTTCTCTCTCAGGCGTCCACTATTTCGCCGTTGGACTTGAATATACGCACCTTGCGTCCGTCCTCCAGCGTCTTGAAGCCGACGCGGTCGCCCTTCTGCGTTTGCGGGTTGAACAGTGCAACGTTGGAGATGTCGATCGGCATATCCATGTCTACAATGCCGCCGGTCTGGTTCTTCATCGGATTGGGCTTCTGATGCTTCTTCGCGCGATTGATACCCTCAACCAGCAAGTGCCTGTCGTCGACACGGCGCAGTACCGTGCCGCGCTTGCCTTTGTCCTTGCCGGTGGTGACGATCACGTCGTCACCCTTGCGAATCTTTTGCATGGCCTTCGATTCCTATATTCCTGACTTGGGGAAGCTGCGAGGGGGCATGCCCCCTGGTTACATCAACCCGTCTGTTACAGCACTTCGGGCGCGAGCGACACGATTTTCATGAAGCGCTCGTTGCGCAATTCGCGCGTTACCGGCCCGAATATGCGCGTGCCGATCGGCTCGAGCTTCGCGTTGAGCAGCACCGCGGCGTTGGTGTCGAACTTGATCAGCGAACCGTCGGCACGGCGCACGCCCTTGGCGGTGCGCACCACCACGGCGCTGTAAATCTCGCCCTTTTTCACGCGGCCACGCGGAGCGCAGTCCTTGATGCTGACCTTGATCACGTCGCCGATGCCGGCATAGCGCCGTTTCGAGCCGCCCAGCACCTTGATGCACATCACTGCGCGCGCGCCGGTGTTGTCGGCCACATCCAATACACTTTGCATCTGAATCATGGTTTGTTTCCTCTCCAACTTGGACCGCTTGCGTGCACACCATCAGGCGTGCGAGACACATTGCGGCCAGTCTTGGAACCCGTCCGGGTTGAACGCTCCAGCCTGAGCGAAGCGGTAACGCGAAAAACGGTGGATTATATCCGAGCCACGCTGCCGGGGCAAGGACTTTATCCGGCTTAAATGTTCTTGCCTTTCTCGAGCAGTTTGGTGACTTTCCACGCCTTGGTCTTGGAAATCGGGCGCGTCTCTTCGATCATCACCAAGTCGCCGACCTTGTACTCGTTATTCTCTGCGTGGGCGTGGTATTTCCTCGACCGGGTCACGATCTTGCCCACCACCGGGTGCCGTACGCGGCGCTCGATCAACACAGTGACCGTCTTGTTCATCTTGTCGCTAACCACGCGGCCGGTAAGGGCGCGCACGACTTTGCTTGCTTTGGCTGTTTGGGTATCGCTCATTTGCTTGCCGCCTTCTGTGCAATGATGGTGCGCACCCGCGCGATATCGCGGCGGGTCTTCTTCAGCTGGCTATTATTGGTCAGCTGCTGAGTCGCAACCTGCATGCGAAGGCTGAATTGCGCCTTCAACAGGTCATTCAGTTCCTGGTTCAGCTGCGCCACGTCCTTGGCGCGCAGTTCACTTGGTTTCATCGCTCTACCCCACTAAACGGTGGACAAAGGCGGTCGCGATCGGCAGCTTGGCTGCCGCGAGGCGAAACGCCTGCCGCGCCAGCACCTCGTCCACGCCGTCCATTTCGTACAGCACTTTGCCGGGCACGATTTCGGCCACGAAATACTCCGGATTGCCCTTGCCATTGCCCATGCGCACCTCGGCCGGCTTCTGCGAAATCGGCTTGTCCGGAAAAATCCGGATCCAGATGCGGCCGCCGCGCTTGATGTGGCGGGTCATGGCGCGGCGCGCTGCCTCGATCTGGCGCGCGGTAAGCCGGCCGCGGCCTATGGCCTTGAGCCCGAACTCGCCGAATGACACCTTGTTGCCGCGCGTAGCGATGCCCTTGTTGCGGCCTTTCTGCTGCTTGCGGTATTTCGTCCTGGATGGTTGAAGCATCTTACGCTCCTGTCTTCTTCGTCACGCGCCGGACCGTTGTCTTGGCCTTGGCTGCGGGTTTGGCGGATTCATCGGCCGAACCTTCGGCCGCAGCTTCGGACTTGGGCTCGTCGCTGCCTTTGGCGGTGTCGCTCGCAACAGGCTTCTTGCGCGCACGCGTCGCAGCCTTGGGTTTTGCCTCGCCTTCGGGTTTGGCCGCGGTACCTTCGCTCGTGGCCGCCGGGGCCGGAGCTTTTCTCGCCTTCCTCGGCGCCGGCATTTCCTCCGGTGCGGCACCCGGCACAGCTACGGGCTGCTCGTTCTTGCCCACGGTTTCGCCCTTGTACACCCACACTTTGATACCGATCACGCCATACGTGGTCTTAGCCTCACCGAAACCGTAATCGATGTCGGCGCGCAGCGTATGCAGGGGCACGCGGCCCTCGCGGTACCACTCGTTGCGCGCGATCTCGATGCCGTTCAATCTGCCCGAACTCGCGATCTTGATGCCCTGAGCGCCCAGGCGCATCGCATTTTGCATTGCGCGCTTCATCGCGCGGCGGAACATAATGCGTTTCTCCAGCTGCTGCGCAATCGAATCGGCTATAAGCTGTGCATCGATCTCGGGTTTCCTGATCTCCTCGATGTTGACGTGCACCATCTGCACGCCCAGCATCTTGCGCAGGTCTGCCTTGAGCACCTCGATGTCCTCGCCTTTCTTGCCGATGACTACGCCGGGGCGGGCGCTGTGGATGGTGATACGTGCGTCCTTGGCCGGACGCTCGATCACCACACGGCCTACCGAGGCGTGTGCGAGCTTCTTCTTCAGGTAGTCACGTACCTTCAGGTCTTCGTTGAGCATGGCGCCGAAGTTCTTGCTGTTGGCGAACCAGCGCGAGCCCCAGTTCTTGTTGACTGCGAGGCGGAACCCGATCGGGTGGATTTTTTGTCCCATGACTGTCCCTTAGTTTTTGGCCGCGGCAACCGCCGCGCGTGCTTTGGCTACCGGTTTGGCCGCGCTGCGTTTTGCCTTGACCTCGTCGCCCACCGTGATGAATATATGGCAGGACTGCTTGTTGATGCGGTTGCCACGCCCTTTGGCGCGCGCATGAAAGCGCTTGAGCGCCGCACCCTGCTCGACGTAGATGGTCTGCACCTTCAGCTCGTCGATGTCTGCGCCGTCGTTGTGCTCGGCATTGGCGATCGCCGACTCCAGCACTTTCTTGATGATCTTGGCACCCTTCTTCGGGCTGAACGCAAGCACGTTGAGCGCCTTGTCCACCGCTAGGCCGCGGATCTGGTCGGCGACGAGCCGCCCTTTCTGTGCCGACAGGCGAACACCGCGCAAGCTGGCTCTGGTTTGCATGGTTGTCACTCCTATTTCTTCGCCGCCGGCGCGGGAGTCCCGCCGCCGGGCGCTGCGACTTTTCTATCGGCCGAATGGCCCTTGAAAGTGCGGGTGAGCGCAAACTCACCCAGCTTGTGACCCACCATGTTCTCGGAAATATAGACCGGGATATGCTGCTTGCCGTTATGCACCGCGATGGTCAGACCGACAAAATCCGGCAGGATGGTGGAGCGGCGCGACCAAGTCTTGATCGGGCGCTTGTCGCCGCTGCCGCGCACTTTCTCCACCTTGTCCACCAGGTGGTGGTCAACGAACGGGCCTTTCTTGACTGAACGTCCCATGTCCTATCCTCTATTTCTTGTTACGGCGATTGATGATCATGCCGCTGGTGCGTTTGTTCTTGCGCGTGCGGTAGCCCTTGGTGAGCGTGCCCCAGGGGCTGACCGGATGCCGCCCCGCTGCGGTCTTGCCTTCACCGCCGCCATGCGGGTGATCGATCGGATTCATCGCCACGCCGCGCACCGTCGGGCGCACGCCGCGCCAGCGCATACGGCCGGCCTTGCCCACCGATTCCAGCGAATGCTCTTCGTTGCCGACCTCGCCGATGGTGGCGCGGCACTCGATATGCACCTTGCGCACTTCGCCCGAGCGCAGGCGCAGCTGGGCGTAGCTGCCTTCGCGCGCAAGCAGCTGCACCGAGGTCCCCGCCGCGCGCGCGATCTGCGCGCCCTTGCCGGGCAGCATCTCGACGCAGTGCACGGTGGTACCTACCGGAATATTGCGTAGCGGCAGCGTATTGCCCGGCTTGATCGGCGCTTCGGCGCCGGACATGAGCTGCGCGCCCACCGCCACCCCTTTGGGGGCAATGATGTAACGGCGCTCGCCGTCGGTGTAGCACAGCAGTGCCAGGTTGGCGCTGCGGTTGGGATCGTATTCCAGGCGCTCGACCTTGGCCACGATGCCGTCCTTGGCGCGCTTGAAATCGACAATCCGATAATGCTGCTTGTGGCCACCGCCCTGATGGCGCATGGTGATGTGGCCGCTGCTGTTGCGTCCGGCGCGCTTGGACTGCGGCTCGAGCAGAGGCGCATGCGGCTTGCCCTTGTGCAGGTCGGGGTTGACGACCTTGACCAGAGCGCGGCGGCCGGGTGAAGTGGGTTTGACTTTGACGAGTGCCATGTTCTACTCCGCCGCGTGAAAGTTGATTTCCTGGCCGGGCTTCAGGCACACATATGCCTTCTTCCAGTCCTTGCGCCGACCGGAGAGCTTGCCAAAGCGCTTTTGCTTGCCCTTGACGTTGGCGACCTGCACGCTTTCGACTTCGACCTTGAACAGCAGCTCTACCGCGGCCTTGATTTCAGGCTTGGTCGCATTGCCGACGACGCGGAACACCACTTGCTCGTTCTTCTCAGCGACGAAGGTGCTTTTTTCCGACACCTGCGGGGCGAGCAGCACCTGCATCAGGCGCTGCGGGTTTTTCACTGCAGGTTTCGCCGGGGTCTTGCTTGTTTGTGGCGCGTTCATCCCAGCATCTCCTCGAATTTGCTGACCGCCTTGCGGGTCAGGATCACGTGCTGGTAGCGGATCAGCGACACCGGGTCGGCCTCGGCCACTTCCAGCACCAGCACGTTGGGCAGGTTTCTCGAGGACAGGATCAGGTTGTCGTCGAGCTCGTCGGTGATCAGCAGCAGCGAATCGGCGACGCCCATGTCGGTCACCTTCTGCAGGAACAGTTTGGTCTTCGGCGCTTCCACGACGAAGTTCTCGACCACTTTCAAGCGGTCCTCGCGCGCGAGCTGCGACAGAATCGACGCGACGCCCGCACGATACATTTTGCGGTTCAGCTTCTGCGTGAAATTCTCGTCCGGGCTGGACGGGAAGATCCTGCCGCCGCCGCGCCACAGCGGGCTCGAGGCCATACCGGCACGCGCGCGGCCGGTGCCTTTCTGGCGCCAGGGCTTACGCGTGGATTTGGCGATTTCGCTGCGGCCCTTCTGCGCGCGCGTACCCTGGCGTGCATTGGCCTGATAAGCCGTCACCACCTGATGGATCAGCGGTTCGTTGTAGTCGCGCCCGAACAGCGCGTCCGAGGCGGCCATGGTGGAGGCCGCCTGGCCTTTGGCATCTATGAGTTTCAGATCCATTATTTCTTGCCTCCCTTGGCCGGCGCTGCGGCGACTTTTTTCGCGCGCGCCCTGGCGGCCGGATGCACCAGCAAATCGCCGCCCTTGCTGCCCGGGACCGAGCCCTTGATCAGCAGCAGCTGGCGATCGGCGTCGATGCGCACGATCTCCAGGCCCTGCGTGGTGCGCTTGACGTTGCCGAGCTGGCCCGCCATACGCTTGCCCGGGAACACGCGGCCCGGATCCTGCGCCTGACCGGTCGAACCGGGTGTGTTATGCGAGCGCGAATTGCCGTGGCTGGCGCGGTTGGAGGAAAAATGGTGGCGCTTGATGACGCCGGAGAAACCCTTGCCCTGCGAGGTTCCGGTCACGTCCACCATTTGCCCGACCTGAAACAGGTCCACGCCGACCTTGCCGCCGACCTTGAGGCTGGCGAGCTGCTCTTCGGTGACGCGGAATTCCTTCAGCGTGTGGCCGGCTTCGACCGCAGCTTTGGCGAAATGGCCGGCAGCCGATTTGTTCACGCGCACGGGGCGGCGTTTGCCGAAAGTCACCTGCACCGCAGCATAGCCGTCGGTCTTGGCGGTCTTGATCTGGGTCACACGGTTGTCGGACACGTCCACCACGGTCACCGGGACGGAATCACCGTCGTCCGTGAATACGCGGGTCATGCCGACCTTGCGACCGACTAATCCTAAGCTCATCTTCTTTCCCTTCGTTAAAAGGCACCGACTACAATTGGCCGGCCATTATCCATCGCGCCCGGCATTTATTTGCCAGTGCACGCGGCACTACGGTCAAACGCTACAGCTTGATCTCCACGTCCACCCCGGCCGGCAGGTCCAGCTTCATCAGTGCGTCCACGGTCTTGTCGGTGGGGTCGATAATATCCATCAGCCGCAGGTGCGTACGGATCTCGAATTGGTCGCGCGAGGTCTTGTTCACGTGCGGTGAACGCAGCACGTCGAAGCGCTCAATGCGGGTGGGCAGGGGCACGGGGCCCTTGACCACGGCGCCGGTGCGCTTCGCGGTGTCAACGATCTCCAGCGCCGACTGATCGATCAGACGGTAGTCGAACGCCTTGAGTCGAATCCTGATTTTCGTGCTTTGCATATTTTTCCTTTGAGACTCCAGTCTCTAATTCTTACTCGATCACCTTGGCAACCACACCGGCACCCACCGTGCGCCCGCCCTCGCGGATGGCAAAGCGCAAGCCCTGCTCCATCGCGATCGGCGCAATCAGCGTCACCACCATCTTCACGTTGTCCCCAGGCATCACCATCTCCACCCCGGCCGGCAGCTCGCAGCTCCCGGTCACGTCCGTCGTGCGGAAATAAAACTGCGGCCGATAGCCCGGGAAGAACGGCGTGTGCCGCCCGCCCTCGTCCTTACTCAGGATGTACACCTCGCACTCGAACTTCGTGTGCGGCGTGATGCTCGCGGGTTTGGCCAGCACCTGCCCGCGCTCGACTTCCTCGCGCTTGGTGCCCCTGAGGAGCACCCCGATGTTGTCCCCCGCCTGCCCCTGATCCAAGAGCTTCCTGAACATCTCCACGCCCGTGCACACCGTTTTGAGCGTCGGCTTCAGACCTACAATCTCGATTTCCTCGCCCACCTTCACGATCCCGCGCTCCACCCGCCCGGTCACCACCGTGCCGCGCCCGGAGATCGAGAACACGTCTTCCACCGGCATCAGGAACGGTCCGTCAATCGCCCGCTTGGGTTCCGGAATGTAGGAGTCCAGCGCATCGGCCAGCTTGAAGATCGAGCCCTCGCCCATGTCGCTCTTGTCGCCTTCGAGCGCTTTGAGCGCCGAGCCGATGATGATCGGGGTGTCGTCCCCGGGAAACTCGTACTTCGAGAGCAGCTCGCGCACTTCCATCTCCACCAGCTCAAGCAGCTCCTTGTCGTCCACCAGGTCAGCTTTGTTCATGTAAACAATGATGTAGGGCACACCCACCTGCCGCGCCAACAGAATGTGCTCGCGCGTCTGCGGCATCGGACCGTCCGCGGCCGATACCACCAGAATCGCCCCGTCCATCTGCGCCGCACCCGTAATCATGTTCTTGATGTAGTCCGCGTGCCCAGGACAGTCCACGTGCGCATAGTGCCGCTTCGCCGTCTCGTACTCCACGTGCGCCGTGTTGATCGTGATCCCCCGCGCCTTCTCCTCCGGCGCCGAGTCAATCTGGTCGTAGGCCTTCGCCTCTCCACCAAACTTCTTCGACATCACCATCGTGATCGCCGCCGTCAGCGTCGTCTTCCCATGGTCCACGTGTCCTATCGTCCCTACGTTCACGTGCGGCTTCGTGCGCTCAAATTTTGCTTTTGACATGATGAAGTCCTTCTTTATCGATTATCAAATTGCCAAATATTCGTGGTGCCGTTGGCGCGGATTGAACGCGCGACCTCTCCCTTACCAAGGGAGTGCTCTACCACTGAGCTACAACGGCGTAAACCGCTTCGACGTCGGTTTGCTGCCCGGGGCCAGCATGCTGGAGCGGGTGAAGGGAATCGAACCCTCGTCGTAAGCTTGGAAGGCTTCTGCTCTACCATTGAGCTACACCCGCGTTTCACGACCGAACCCTTTAATTGCCACCCAGTGCACATACCGCCCAAACGCGCCGCAAAAACTTGGTGGAGGAGGTTGGATTCGAACCAACGTAGGCGCAAGGCCAACAGATTTACAGTCTGCCCCCTTTAACCACTCGGGCACCCCTCCAAACGAAACGGGCGATTATGCTCGTTTTCCCGCCGCCAGTCAAACAAGTCTCGGAAGCGCTCATCGGACAGCCCTGCGCAAGTGCAGGCTACGGCCGCCTGATGCTAGCATTCTCATCGTTGTGCAGCTTCGCCGCAAGCAAAGCCGAAGCGCCGGCAAGCCCCGGGAGCGACAACCGGCCCGGTCGCGGAACAGGGCAAGTACCCGGCCGCAAATTGTTCTCCATAAAACCAATTTTGAGGTGCGCCGATGAAAAAAACCGCCCTTGTGCTGGTCCCTGGTTTGCTCTGCGATGCCCAGTTATGGCGATCCCAGGTCGAGAACCTGGCCGATATCGCGGACATCTGGATCGCCGACCATACGCGCTCCGGCACCATGGCCGGCGTGGCGCGTGACGTGCTTGCCGACGCCCCATTCCCGAACTTCGCCCTCGCCGGGCTGTCGATGGGCGGCTATATCGCGTTCGAAATCATGCGTCAGGCAGCGCGTCGCGTCTCCCGACTCGCGCTGCTCGATACTGCCGCCAACGCCGATTCGCCGGGGCAGGCGCAAACGCGCATGGAACTGATTGCACTGGCCGAGCGCGGCGAGTTACCGCAAGTCACCGAAATCCTGCTGCCGCTGCTCATTCATCCTTCGCGGCTCGGTGAGCGTGCACTTACCGACGTCGTCAGGTCGATGGCAAAAAACACCGGCAAAGATGCCTTCGTGCGCCAGCAAAAAGCCATCATGAGCCGGCCCGATAGCCTGGACCTGCTCCCGGCGATCAGTTGCCCGACGCTGGTGCTCTGCGGCCGGCAGGATGAACGGACTCCGCCGGCGCGCCACGAGGAAATGGCCACCGCGATCAAAGGCGCAAGCCTGGAAGTGATCGAAGAATGCGGCCACCTCTCCACCCTCGAAAGACCGGCCGAAGTGAACGCCGCCCTGCGCCGCTGGCTCGGCGCTTAAGCGTCGGAAACGGGCGATAGCCCGTGCCGCGCCTCCGACCACGCGGCCCTCCGTTCACGCTGCCTCGCGCCGACCGCCCTGTTTCCAATTCCGGGCATTGCAGGTATCATGGACCTTGGAAAATCGAAAGCTGAAAAAGGGCCAAATTTTGGACGCTTTTCTCTACGAAATTCTCGAAGTCAGCCCCAGAGCGCGCCCCGCGGTGATCAAGGCGGCGTACCGCTGCCTGGTGCAGGAATGCCACCCTGACAGGAATCCGGGCAACCCGGACGCCACCGCGCGCATGTCCCTGATCAATCATGCCTACTCGGTGCTCGCCGATCCGCTGCAGCGCGCCCGTTATGATCAAAAAATGGGCATACAGGCGACCGAACGGCGCGGCAGCGGGCTTAGCTCGAATCCGGTCAAACAGGACCCCGGCAAGGGCCGCGCCAACCTGCGTCCTTTCGCCTTCCGCCCCCTGGTCTAGCTTCCCCGCAGGAACCGCTCAGTCCTTGGCCTTGATCGCGTCGGCCACCTTGCGCCAGCTTTTTTCCGACTTCGCGACCGTGCCCGCGCCCACCAAGTCGGCCATCCAGTCCTGACGCTGGGCCGTGGGGGCCGCCAGCAGCGCCTGCATGCCCGCCTCCTCCACCGTGCGCGCGACTTCGCGCATTTCCGCGGCGCGGCGGCGTCCGTGCTGCACCACGCGCGACACCAGATAGTCCGCCTCCTGCTGCCAGTCCAGGCCGGGATAAGTCTCCACCAGCGAGGCAAGCACCTGCTCCTCGACTCCGTAGCGCCGCGCGGTAAACAGGCATTCGACCGTCAGCGCCTCCAATCCCTTGATCATGATACTGCGGCACATCTTGACCGCGGACGCGACGCCGATCTCGGCAACGCCGGTTTCCAGGCGCATATCGGCCGGCGCCAGCAAGCGCGCGAGTTCCTCGCGTTTACTTCCGCCGAGAATGATAGGCACCTTGATGCCATAGGGCGGCACCGAGCCCATCACGGCCGCCTCGACATAATGTCCGCCCGCCGCGTCTACCAGTCGGGCACTCTTCTGCTTGGTGGTGGGCGAGGCCGAATTGAGATCGACAAAGAACTGGCCCGGCCGCATATGCCGTGCAGCCTCCTCGGCCACGGCGAGCGTGGAGGAGGCGGTGACCGCGGAGATCGCCACCCGCGCATCGGCGAGCGCCGCAGCAAGGCTGGCGCAGGGCCGCGCGCCGAGCGATGCGGCATGCGTGCGCATTGCCGCGCCTGCGTCGGCGTCGGCCAGCAAGATGTCGAAAAAAGAAATCTGCGCGCCGCGTGCGATTAGCTCTTTGGCGAATATCTTGCCGACCTCGCCGTAACCGACGAGCGCAATGTGCAGATCAAATGCAGTGTTGTCGTTCCGAGTCATTTGGCGTCGCTAAGAATGATGAAATGGAAAACCGCTTAATCAGAATTGTGCCGCATACTGGGCCGGATCGATTCTCGCGCCTATGACCAGCGGGCGGTCCTTGGCGCGCGGGCCGGCGAGCGCGGCTTCGAGCGCTTTGGCACTGTCGACGTCGACGCCGTCGCAGCCCATGGCGCGGGCCAGCATGCTGATGTCGGTGGCCTCGATCACGGTTCCCCAGCTGGGATACTGACGCGCCGTTTGCTTGAGTTCAATGCGGTTGAGGCTATTGTCGCAGAAGACGACGACGACCGGATCGATCTTGAGGCTCGCCGCAACGCGCAGTTCGCCCTGCACCATCGCCAGGCCGCCGTCGCCGATGAAACTCACGACCGGCTTGTCCGGATGCACCAGCTTGGCGGCAATTGCGGCGGGCAGCGAATATCCCATGGAGGAAAGGCCGTTGCTCATCAGCAGCGACCGCGGCGTGTAGGTGGTCCAGCCCTGGCCGACCAGCAGCTTGTGCGAACCGACGTCGGTGGAAACCACGGTGTCGCGCGGCATCTGCGCGCGCACCACGTCCAGCACATCGGTCGGATTCAGGCGCGCGTTCACCCGTCCCGCGTAATAAAGATCCCGCAGTTTTCCCCGGTGCGCGGCGATCTCGCCCGCACTCCAGCGCTCGAGGCTGCCGCTCGCCGCGCTGATTGCATCGAGTATGCCCGCGATGTCGCCGACGATTTCCAGCTCGGCCTGATAAATCTGGTCGGTGTTGGGAACGGTGTCGATATGGATGATGGTGGCGGCGAGCGGCCAGGGCTTGATCAGCTCGACTGCATCGAAGCCGACAGCCAGCAGCAGATCCGCGCCCTTGAGGAAATCCCAGATGAACTTGTTGCACGCCATGTCCAGCGTGCCCGCGAAACAGGGATGGTCCTCGGGCATCACGCCCTTGGACATCGGTGCCACGACCACCGGCGCGCCCAGGGTCTCGGCCAGCCGAACCAGCGCCGCACTCGCGCCGCTCCACACCGCCGAGATGCCCGCGAGGATCACCGGCCGGCGT
>JAKAIH010000354.1 GCA_021825225.1 Pseudomonadota bacterium | reverse complement strand
GAAGGCGCTGGCGGCGCTCTATCCCGGGACCACGCCCGAGCGCGGCGCGGTGCGCGTGCACGTGCGCGGGGAGATGGAAGCCGGAGTGAGCGGCGTGATCGCGAACGTGGTCGGGCTCATCACCGGCGCCACGCAACAGAACGGCTTCAAGGGCATAGGCGGGCGTTTCGACCGGCGCAATCTGCTGTTCTTCGACCCCGGCATCGACACCGAGCTGCAGTTCGAGCGCATCGATTCCGGCGCGGCCGTGAGCGTGGCCTATCGCGCGGACCTGGTCCCCGGTTCGGCGCGGCTCAAGTCATTGATCGGCAAACTGGGCACGGAGGGCCTGAGCGCTGTCGAACAGCGCGAGTTCGGCGACGAATGGCAGGTCCGGGTCAGGCGCATCCTCCTGGACGAAGCCGACAACCCCGCGCTGGTCGTCGTGAGAGCGGTGGACGCGGTCGTTCAGTGATTCGATCCCGCATTTGTGTCGCGCCAAGATGGAAGACCGGCGCAGCCCGGTGACCGCGCCGGGGATCTCCGCACTAGCCGCAGTACGCGAAGTTCGCCTATGCAGACCGGCAGGAATGCGCCGCAGCCGATAGAATGCGCTCATGTCGGATGCAAGCAGCGACGGCGCCATCTTGATCCGCGGCGCGCGTCAGAACAATCTCAAGAACCTCAACCTCGAAATCCCGCTGAACCAGCTCGTCGTGGTCACCGGCGTGTCGGGCTCGGGCAAGA
This sequence comes from Pseudomonadota bacterium, assembly GCA_021825225.1. Classification (GTDB taxonomy): domain Bacteria; phylum Pseudomonadota; class Gammaproteobacteria; order Burkholderiales; family SG8-39; genus 2-12-FULL-64-23. Next base: position 3,225 of record JAKAIH010000354.1, on the reverse strand, counting down.
GTTCGCTCGTGTTCGACACGCTCTACGCCGAGGGCCAGCGGCGCTACGTCGAGACTTTCTCGCCCTACGCGCGCCAGTTCCTCGACCGCATGGACAAGCCGCAGGTCGACCGCATCGAAGGCATCCCGCCTGCGATCGCGATCGACCAGACCAATCCGGTACGCACGTCTCGTTCGACGGTCGGCACCATGACCGAACTCAACGACCATGTGAAGCTGCTGTTCGCACGAGCGGCCGCGCTCTATTGCCGCGGCTGCGGCGAGAAGGTCGCGCGCGACACGCCGGAATCGATCTATGCCGCACTCGCCGCGCGCGCGAAAGATGCGGGCGACCCGCGCCTGGTCATCACGTTCCCGGTGCCGGTGCCGCAGAATTTCACCGAGGCCGAGGTGCAGCAACTGCTCGAGAGCCAGGGTTACGCGCGCATCCATGCGCGCCGCGACGGCCTGCTCGAAGTGGTGCAGGACCGGCTGCGCTTCTCCGCAGTCGATAAGACGCGCGTCATCGAAGCGCTGGAGGCGGCGCTGAAAATCGGCCAAGGCAAGGTCAATGTGTATCCGGCCGGCGAGGAAGGCGCAGCGCCTATCGCTGCGGCGTGGCGCTATTCCTCCGACCTGCACTGCGCCGAATGCGACATCCATTACGCCGAGCCGACGCCCTCGCTGTTCTCGTTCAACTCGCCCATCGGCGCCTGCGACACCTGCCGCGGTTTCGGCCGCGTCATCGGCATCGATTTCGGCCTGATCGTCCCGGACGAAGCGAAGACGCTGCGCGAAGGCGCGGTGCGGCCGTGGCAGACGGCGAGCTTTTCCGAATGCCAGGACGATCTGATCAAGTACGCCAACAAGCGCGGCATTCCGCTCGACACCCCGTTCCGCAAGCTCAGCGCCGCGCAGCGCAAATGGGTGCTCGAAGGCGAACCCGAATGGAAGAGCTGGCGCGCATCCTGGCCGGGCACCTGGTACGGCGTGCGCAAGTTCTTCGACTGGCTCGAGACCAAAGCCTACAAGATGCACATCCGCGTGCTGCTGTCGAAGTACCGCGCCTACACCCCCTGCCCCACCTGCGAAGGCGCGCGGCTCAAACCCGACGCGCTGTTGTGGAGGCTGGGCACGAAGCAGGATGCGGAGCAGGTCTTCGGCGGCCCATACAAGCGCTTCAAACCGCTGAAAGTGAAATGGGCCGAGGACAGGCTCGCCGCGCTGCCCGGGCTCACCGTGCACGACCTGATGCTGCTGCCGATCGAACGCTGCCGTACTTTCTTCGACAGCCTGCACCTGCCCGCGCCGCTCGACCAGGCCACCGACCTGCTGCTCACCGAAATCCGCGCGCGCCTGTCCTATCTGTGCCAGGTGGGCCTCGCCTATCTGACGCTGGATCGCCAGTCGCGCACGCTCTCCGGCGGCGAAGTGCAGCGCATCAACCTCACCACCGCGCTCGGCACTTCGCTGGTCAACACGCTGTTCGTGCTGGACGAGCCCTCGATCGGCCTGCATCCGCGCGACATGGGTCGGGTGATCGAAGTGATGCAGCGGCTGCGCGACGCCGGCAACTCGCTGGTGGTGGTGGAGCACGATCCGCAGATCATGTTCGCCGCCGACCGCATCCTCGACATGGGACCGGGCCCGGGCGAACGCGGCGGCGAGGTGGTGTCCTTCGGCACGCCCGCCGAATTGAAGGCGGGCCACTCGCTCACCGCCGAATACCTGTCGGGCAGGAAGCGCGCCGACGCCGGCGTGGCGCCCAGGCCGCCCGAGGCGCAGGGACCACGGCTGCAGCTGCTCGGCGCCGCCGAGCACAACCTCAAGAACATCGACGTCGACATACCGCTTTCGCGTCTGGTCTGCATCACCGGCGTGTCCGGCTCGGGCAAATCGACGCTGGTGCAGGACGTGCTGCATGCGGCGCTGCTGAAGGCGAAGGGCCGGCCGACCGAGACACCGGGCGCGCACCGCGCGCTGGCCGGCGCCGAGCTGATCGACGACGTGGTGATGGTGGACCAGTCGCCGATCGGCAGGACCACGCGCTCCAATCCGGCGAGCTACGTCGGCGCCTTCGACGCCATCCGCGGCCTGTTCGCGGCGGCGCCCGCGGCGAAAGAGCGCGGCTACACCGCCGGCACCTTCAGCTTCAACTCCGGCAACGGCCGCTGCCCGACCTGCAGCGGCAGCGGCTTCGAACACGTCGAAATGCAGTTCCTCTCCGATGTGTACCTGCGCTGCCCCGACTGCAACGGCCGGCGTTTCCGCGACGAGACGCTGGAGGTGACACTCGCGGGCAAGGACGGCGAACCAGCGCTGTCGGTCGCCGACGTGCTCGAACTCACCGTGGCCGAGGCGCTCACTTTCTTCGCCGACCACGCGCAGGTACAGGCCGTACTCACTCCGCTGGCGGATGTCGGCCTGGAATACCTCAAGCTCGGCCAGCCGGTGCCGACGCTCTCCGGCGGCGAAGCGCAACGGCTGAAGCTCGCCGGGCATCTGGTCGAGGCTACCAAAGGCGCGAGCGCCGTTACCCCTCGGGGCGCGCCCGCCGCAGGCGGCTTGCTGCGCAAGGGAAAACTGTTCCTGTTCGACGAACCCACCACCGGCCTGCACTTCGACGACATCGCCAAGCTGCTGCGCGCTTTGCGCAAGCTCATCGCCACCGGACATTCGGTGGTGGTGATCGAACACAATCTCGACGTGATCCGCGCCGCCGACTGGATCATCGACCTCGGCCCCGAAGGCGGCGATGCCGGCGGCGACATCGTCTGCACCGGCACGCCGGCGCAAGTCCGCGCGCATGGCGCCTCACACACCGGAAAAGCCTTGCGCGATTACGAACTCGCGCTGGGGCCATCGGCCGGAAAGCCGCTCCAGTTGCGCGTCTCCGAGGCATTGCCTCTGCAGAAGGCGCTCCGCGTTCAGCCTGGTTTCATCAAGATCCACAACGCCCGCGAGCACAATCTGCAGAACGTCGACGTCGACATCCCGCGCAACCAGTTCACCGTGATCACCGGCGTGTCGGGCTCGGGCAAGTCCACGCTCGCCTTCGACATCCTGTTCGCCGAAGGCCAGCGGCGCTACCTCGAATCGCTCAACGCCTATGCGCGCCAGTTCGTGCAGCCGTCCTCGCGCCCGGACGTGGACGCGATTTTCGGCATCCCGCCCACGGTGGCGATCGAGCAGCGCACCAGCCGCGGCGGCAGGAAGAGCACGGTGGCGACGCTGACCGAGATCTACC
>JAKAIH010000353.1 GCA_021825225.1 Pseudomonadota bacterium | reverse complement strand
CAAAACAAATATAACAAGCAATTAATCAATAATATATAGAACTTATTCTGCTAATTCCATATATTAGAATAAGTTTAATTTACGCAACCGGACGTGTCAATCGATCGCCACTATTTTCGACGCAATTGGATTCAACGCCCCAGAGCCGCTCCGATTTCGGCGAAAGTCTGGGCCACTTCCGTGGTTTGGATGGCCATCCCAAGCTGGCGCGCGATTTGCGACGCCGAAAAAATTCCCCGCACTGCCGGCAATTCGCCATCGCCGCCATGGTCGATGACCAACGCGTGCTGACGCCCCGCATGCTGCAGCGTCGCCACGATATGCCCCACCTCGGCGCGCAACAGATCGGCGTAGAGCAGCACTTCCAGCCTCTCGCGCGGGGTCATGATGTCGCTCACGCGGATATCCTGGCGCTTGATGCCGCGCTCCAATCCGAACTGCACCGGCTTCTCGCCCAACACATCATTTGCCGTGATCAGGCCCAGCACCTGCCGCTCATCGTCGGTCACGAGCAACAAGCGCACGCCGCGCCGGATCATGAAGCGGTTGGCGGCGTCCAGCGGCGCTTCCAGGTCGATGGTCGCCGCCGGAATCTGTCTCAAGTCGGTCATCACCGCAAGCGCGGGAGAATCGATGCCCACCCGCTCGGGATCCTGACCCGGCAGATGATAGCGCGCCCCGCTTTGCAGTTGATGTGCGGTGAGAGGATGGTATTCGCGCTTCATTTCTTGCTCCCTCGATCGGACAAGGCAATACTGGATATGGGCCGCTGGATCCAAACCGGCCCGGGGCCGCGAAACCGGTCAACTCATCGCATAGCGCGCAGCGCATGATCGCGCTTGTTGTGGATGGAATCCCGATTCAGGTAGCGCGCCAACTCATTCAGCGCCTGGGCGTAGACCTCGCGCTTGAACTCGATTACGGTTTCCAGCGGGATCCAGTACTCGTGCCAGCGCCACGCGTCGAACTCCGGATGCTCGCTTGCGCGCAAAGATACATCGCTGTCGCGCGCGACCAAACGCAACAGGAACCAGATTTGTTTCTGGCCCCGGTAGCTGCCGCGCCATTCACGCCTGACCCACTGCGCCGGCACGTCGTAACGCAGCCAGTTTCTGGTGCGGCCAAGGATCTTGACATGGTGGGCCTTCAGCCCGACCTCTTCCTCAAGCTCCCGGAACATGGCCTGCTCCGGGGTTTCACCGTGCTTGATTCCGCCTTGCGGAAACTGCCAGGAATGCTCCTTGATGCGTTTGCCCCAGAATACTTCGTTCCTTGCGTTACAGAGAACAATGCCGACGTTCGGGCGATAGCCGTCACGGTCGAGCATGACACATTCACCTTAAGCTGGTATTTGCACCATTCTTCCACAATTCAGGATGCAAGGAAAGCGTGCTGTCGCCGCGATCAGTAACGCCATCTTCGAGTAAAATAGCGGCGCTAAAATCACCGGAATTCCCATGCGCGTTTCGCAGTTTTTCCTCTCCACCCTCAGAGAAGCCCCCGCCGATGCGGAAATCGTGAGCCACAAGCTGATGCTGCGCGCCGGCATCATCCGGCGCCTCGCCGGCGGCATCTACACCTGGATGCCCTTGGGCCTGCGCATCGTGCGCAAGGTCGAGGCGATCGTACGCGAGGAGATGAACCGCGCCGGCGCCGTCGAGCTGTCGATGCCGGTGGTGCAGCCAGCGGAGCTGTGGCAGGAATCGGGTCGCTGGGAAAAGTACGGCGCCGAACTGCTGCGCTTCCAGGACCGGCATCGGCGCGATTTCCTGATCCAGCCTACGTCGGAAGAGGTCATTACCGACCTCGCGCGCAGCGAACTCAAGAGCTATCGCCAGTTGCCGGTGCATTTCTACCAGATCCAGACCAAGTTCCGCGACGAGCGCCGCCCGCGCTTCGGCATCATGCGCGGGCGCGAATTCACGATGAAGGACGGTTACTCCTTTCACGCCGATCACGCCGACCTACAGCGCGAATACGCCAACATGTACGACACCTACACGCGCATATTCACGCGTCTCGGGCTCAAGTTCCGCGCCGTGGCCGCCGATACCGGCGCCATCGGCGGCACCGGCTCGCACGAGTTTCACGTGCTGGCCGACTCGGGCGAGGATGCCATTGCCTATTGCCCGGATTCGGACTACGCCGCCAATGTCGAATTGGCCGAGGCGCTGGCACCACAATCCCGGCACCCCGCCCCCGCGGCACCTATGCGCAAAGTGCCGACGCCGGGCAAGACGCGCTGCGAGGACGTCGCCGACCTTCTCGGCGCGCGGCTCGCGCAAACGGTCAAGGCCATTGCGGTGATGCACGAGGATGAATTCACGCTGCTGCTGCTGCGGGGCGATCACAGCCTGAACGAGATCAAGACACAGAAGCTGCCCGGCATGGATCCGTTTCGCTTCGCCACCGATGCCGAAGTCGAGCGTCACTTGTACTGCAAGCCGGGCTACATCGGCCCGGTGGGCGCAGACGCGGCAGTCAAAGTCGTTGCCGACCGCGCGGTCGCAGTCATGGCCGACTTCATCTGCGGCGCCAACGAAGAAGGCCACCACCTCGCCGGCGTCAATTTTGGCCGCGACCTGCCCGAGCCGGCGCTCGTCGCCGATATCCGCAACGTCGTTCCCGGGGACCCCAGTCCGGATGGCAAGGGCAATCTGGACATCTGTCGCGGCATCGAAGTCGGCCACATCTTCCAGCTGCGCACCAGGTACTCCGAGGCGATGAAAGCCGTTTTCCTGGATGAGTCGGGCAAGTCGCGCGCGTTCGAAATGGGCTGCTACGGCATCGGTGTGACGCGCATTGTCGGCGCAGCCATAGAGCAGAACCACGACGCGCGCGGCATCGTCTTTCCGCAGCCGATCGCGCCGTTCCAGCTGGCGCTGGTGCCAATCGGCTACAAGAAAAGTGCACCGGTGAGGGAAGCCTGCGAGCACCTGTATCAGGAATTGGGTGCAGCCGGCGTAGAGGTGCTGCTCGATGACCGCGACGAACGGCCGGGCGTGATGTTCGCCGATATGGAATTGATCGGCATTCCGCATCGGATCGTCGTGGGCGAGCGCGGGCTGAAGGAAGGCAAACTCGAGTACCAGGGACGCTCCGAGCAGACGCCGACGGCGGTCCCGCTGGACGAACTGCTCGCCTTCGTCAAAGCGAGGTTATGCGCGCGCTAGCGCGGTGGGCGCTGGGACTGGTGTTGCTGTGCGCCCAAGGTGCGGCTGTCGCAGGGGCGCAGGTTTACGAGCCGCTCGCGGCGAGCGTGCAGGCAGCGCTGTCCAAGGCGGTGAGCGACAGCGCGCCCCTCGTCTCGGCCTTCAATTCCAAAGTGGACGAAGCCAACTGGCTCATCGCGATGTCGCGGCGGCTGGATATGCGCATCCGCGACTACAAGACGCGCATCGCGTTCCTGAAATCGGTGCACTACGAAGCCAGCCGCGCCGGACTCGATCCGCAGCTGGTGCTGGGACTGATCCAGGTCGAAAGCGGGTTCAAGAAATACGCCGTTTCCCGCGCCGGCGCGCGCGGCTTCATGCAGGTCATGCCGTTCTGGGTAAAGCTCATCGGGGCGAAAGGCGACGATCTGTTCGACATGCGCAAGAACATCCGCTACGGCTGCGTCATCCTGCGTCATTACCTCGATCTGGAAAAAGGCGACCTGTACCGCGCCCTCGGACGCTACAACGGCAGCCTCGGCAAACCCGCATATCCACGCGCGGTGGAGGCCGCATGGAAACACCGCTGGCGCTATGACGGCAAACTTTACTGATGCAGGCCGACGCGCGACGTTCGGATAAAGCCTGCGTCTTCCGTATAATGCCGGCGTCCACCCGCTAGTGTAGTGTTGCATTCTTGAGTGAACGTATTGCAATTCCGCTTTTCCAATGCATTATGCATGCTGAGCGGAGATTCAAATGCGAGTTGCCCCCAAGATCGTGCTGACCGAGGAAGAACGAACC
>JAKAIH010000352.1 GCA_021825225.1 Pseudomonadota bacterium | reverse complement strand
CCAGCCCGCGCTGAGATACATCTCGTTGCGCGGCAAATCCCAGTCCCATGCGGCGCTGTTCGATCCTTCGAGTGCAAAAGCGAGCCGCTCCCGCGCGCTGGCGAGCTCGTTTTCGGCGACCCGGCGGTCGCGCTCGTAGCGATTGATCACCGTGATGGTCCAGATCAACAGCACTACCGCAATTGCGCCGCCCCCCAATGCGAGTTTCATCAGCAGCCTGACCAGATTCTCCACCCGATCCGCACTGTCGCGCGCCAGCTGCCGCTGGCGCTCGCCGATTGCAGCGGCAAGCGCGTGCACTTTTTTTGCGGTTTCGGCGCTGTGTTCGCTGAATAAGAGCGCCCTGTCCACGCTGCCGGAACTGCGTATGCGCATCGCCTGCGCCAGCACCTCGAAACGGGACTGTACGGTCTGCTTGAGGCGATCGAGGCGTTCTTTCTGATCCGGTGCCACAAGCAGGCCGCCCAGCACCTCGATGTCCTTGAACACGCGCTCGCTCATCAGCGTGAATTCGCTTTGATCGGCCGGATCTCCCGAGACTTGATAGCGCAGCTGGGTCGATTCCGCGCGCTCGATGTAGCGGCGCACCGTCTCGAGATTGTCCCTGACCTGCAGCAGGCGCCGCACTTCCTGTCCGGTCTTGAAAAATTCGCCTACGCTGTAAAGGCCGAATGCACCGAGCACGAGCAGAATGCCCAAACCGATGGAAAGCCCAAGAGTGACTTTGGTACTGATGGAGGAGCGCAGGAAAGCAGGCAAGGCCGGGCCCCTAGTGCTGAACCGCAGCCTGCCTGAGCGCGGCGAGCAGTGCTGAGACCCTCTCCTGCTCCGGCGGGCCGGGTAAGCGGCCGCTTCTTCCGATTCGCTCCAGGCACTCCTCGAGTTCGCGTGCCGCCCGGCTCGCGTCCGGGACGCCGAACGTCGCGCCCGAGCCGGTGATGCTGTGAACCATGCGGACCAGCTCGGCCAACGGCAATGGCGGCATACCGGCGGCGACGAGGCTTCGCCACAGATCTTCCATCTGCGCCACGGTCCCCGGCAGCTGCGCGGCGTAGTCGGCGCGCAGCTTGGCGATCGTGCGCTGCAGTTCGTCGTCGTTCACCGGTCGGCCTTTCCTGATTGCTGTTCCCAAACGAACTGCGGCCTACAGCGGCGCTGCCGCTTCAGGCCAGATGTTACGCCTGGCTGTCACGCCTGGCCGGACCATGGGTCCGCCGCCGCGATCTCCCCTCCTTCGGACTGGCCAAGCACCACGCTCACTGCCTTGAGCAGCACATCGATCTCGAACGGTTTCGTGATGTAACCATCGGCGCCGCCGGCGAGCCCTTTGAGCACCGCATCGCGCGTCGCCTTCGCGGTCAGCATGATCACGGGCAGCGTCTTCAGGCCGGGATGCTGGCGAATCCTGAGCAGCACCAGAAAGCCGTCGACATCCGGCAGCGTAACATCCAGCAGCACCAGGTCGGGGCGCGGCGGCTGGCGAAATTCGGCGACGATTTCGTCGCGGTTTTTCGCGGTACGCACATTGAACCCTTCTTTCGTAAGTACATGCTTCAGCAGGTTCGCCAGGTAGGGTTCGTCTTCGACGACCAGCACCGAGAGCGCCTTGTTCTCATCGGGCGCTTTCCTGTGCCCGGCGCGGCGCACTATGCGCACAAAGTAACCTTGCTGCTGCAATAGCAAGGTTGTGGCAGCAGATTCCTTTTTCGCCTTCGTGGTAGCCGCCACCGAAGGTTTGACCGGTCCCTTGGTCTGGAAGAAGTCGACGAAATCCAGCGCCCCGGCCTGATCCTTGACGAAATCTATCAATCCGTCCCGCAGCAGTGCGGCCAGGATGTTCACCACCGCTTCGCCCCCGGAGGTTCGGGCGCGTGCCGCCGTCTCGCCCACCGTGGACTTTCCGTCGATCAAAATCAGCACTTCCAGCACCGCCGGCGCAAGCGATGTCGCCGACCCGCGAAGTTCATTCTGCCCTTTGGCCGTCAACTCGAATACGTCACCCTCCAGGATCATGGGGTGTTGCTTGTCGGCCATTGCCTGTCTCCCATCTAGATACATCGACGCCGGTGAGCCGCCATATCGCTATGGCGAATGCGGCGTCCGGCCACGACCCTTGCTTTCCGTCAGGCAGCGCTCGACGGTTTCAAGCAAGCGCTCGCTCTGGAACGGCTTGGTAAGGTAGCCGGCGGCTCCCAGCTTTTCCGCCTCCAGCAGCGTCTTCGTGTCCCGGTGGGAGGAAGCGAATATCACCGGGATCGCTGCCGTCTCCTCCGAAGCGCGCAGCAGCGACACCAGATCGAGGCCGCTCAGATAGGGCATATTGATGTCGCACAGGACGAGGTCGAAATCCGGGTGCAGCAAGGCTTTGCCGCCCTCGACCGCATCCTCGGCGACCTGCACCGCATAACCGGCCTGGGATAGATGCACGCGCAACAGGCTGCGAAAAAAAGGGTCATCGTCGATGACGAGTATGCGCGCTTTGAATTTTTCGTCCATGCGCCGAGAGCGTACGCTGACTGGAGCCGAAGTTCCAGCGAACTCCAGCACGCCTACTTTGCGCGCAGCCACAGACTGCGTCAAGTAAATCGCAGCCGGCCTTTCCCTCTGCCCTACTCGTCTTCTATGGGTGTGGTGGCGACGATGAAAGTCAGGTCGGAAAGGCCGGTGTTGCAGATCGCGTGCTCGACGCCCGGCGGGATGTAGATGACATCGTGCTTGCGCACCACCTGCTGCTTGCCGTCCATTTCCATCATGCCTTCGCCGTCGAGCACGTGGTACACCTGCTCCTGCACCTTGTGCGTGTGCAGCGCCACATAGGCCATGGGTTGATAGCAGGAGATGCGATAGTCGATCAGGCGCGAGCCGGCGCTCTCCGGCCGCACCAGCGGCTTGGACAGCGCGCTGCCGAAATGCCCCGGGAACTGCTGCCAGGGCACTTCGACCACGTTGCGGATCAGCGCTGCGGGCTTTGCTTTTTTCTTCGCCACGGCCTATTTCCCCTGGATGTACTTCGCGCCGAACACCGGTTCCTTGTGCGGGATCGGCGGCAGGGCCCAGGCGCCGGTGCCGGGCGGACGGATGTTCGCGTCTACATGCACGTCGATCAGGCAAGGCTTGTTGAGCGCGATTGCGTGGGCGAGCGCGCCCTTGAAGTCCTCGGATTTCGTGACGGTGAAGCCTTCGACGCCGGCAGCGCGCGCCCAGGCGGCGAAGTCGGGGTTATACGGTTTCTTGTCCGCACCTTGATAAAAGCCGGTGCCGATCTCGCGCCCGTCGAAATAGGCGTATTGCAGATCGCGGATCGCGGCCCAGGAGAAGTTGTTCCACACCACCCACACTGCGGGAATGTTGTATTCCACCGCGGTGCATAGCACGTGCGGCACCATGGTGAAACCGCCGTCGCCGCAGATCGATACGCAGGGACGGTCGGGCACGGCAAGCTTCGCTCCGAGGATAGAACTCGGGCCGAAGCCCATGCCGGAATAGCCCCAGGTGTTGAGCATGGTTTGCGGCCGGCGCGCGTTCCAGAACTGCATGAACCAGTTGTGATGAATGCCGGAATCGAGCGAAATGACGGCGTCGTCCGGCAGCACCGCGCGGCAGTCGGCGACGATGCGCTCGGGCCGCAGGGGCGAAGCGTGAATCTCGAAGTTGGGCTTGATGTAGGCGTCCCACTCGGCGCGCCACTTGGCAATGTCCGCCAGCCAGGCCTTGATGCGCCCGGCCTTGTCCACCTTGCGCCGGGACAGTTCCCCCAAAAGCTGGACGAGGAAAGTGCGCGCATCGGCCAGCAAACCGAGGTCGGGGGCGTAGTTGCGTCCGATTTCGGCGTGATCGACATCGACGTGGATGAGCTTGGATTGCGGAAAATTCCAGGAATAGCCCGGCATCCAGGACGAGGACGAGCGGTCGTCGAAGCGCGCGCCTATCGCCAGCACCAGGTCCGCATGGCGGCCG
>JAKAIH010000351.1 GCA_021825225.1 Pseudomonadota bacterium | reverse complement strand
CGCGCACTGCTGCTCGAGCGCGAGCGCATCGCCAACCACCTGGGCGACCTGGGCTACCTCGGCAATGACGGCGGACTCGCCTTCGGCCTGGCGCAATTCATGCGCCTGAAAGAGGACGTATTGCGCCTGAACGCCGGACTGTTCGGCCACCGCTACCTGATGGACCGCATCGTTCCCGGCGGCGTGGCCTGCGACCTCGATCGCGCCGGCCTGGCTGCGATCAGCGCCGAGTGCGATGCATTGGAGCGCGAAGTGCGCCTGCTCAAGGACATCTACGACGACCATCCCGGGCTGCAGGATCGTTTTCTGACCTGCGGCAGGCTCACCGCCAGCACGGCGGGCAAATTGGGCGTGATCGGCCTCGCCGGACGCGCCAGCGACCAGGCCTGGGATCTGCGCGCGCAAGCCGGACACGCACCCTACGACGCGCTCGGGGTGCGCATGAAAACCCACAAGAACGGCGACGTCGCCGCGCGCGCGATCATGCGCTTCGAGGAGATCTTCGAATCGCTGCGCCTGGTGCGCAGCATCGTCGGCCGCGTCGCTCCGGGCGAGATCGCCGCGGCGCTGCCTGCGGTTCCCGCCGGCAAGGCCGGGCTGGGCTGGGTCGAGGGCTGGCGCGGCGAGTCGGTGCTCGCGCTGGAATCGGGGGCGGACGGCTCGATCCGCAGCTGCCACGCGCACGACCCTTCGTGGCAGAACTGGCCGGCGCTCGCTTTCGCGGTGTTCAACAACATCGTTCCGGATTTTCCGCTGATCAACAAATCGTTCAACCTGTCGTATTCAGGCTGCGATATTTGATGAACCCACCGGCCTAGGCAATATGTACCAACTGCTGAAACAAATCATCAGCATCGGCATCAAGACCGAGGCGCCGCCGCAGGCCGACGAGGCGCTGCGCGTGGTGGCGCAGCGACTCAAGCAGGAGATCCTGGACACGTTCGCCGGATCGCTTGCCATTCGTCATGTGGACGCCGGCTCCTGCAACGGCTGCGAGCTCGAGATTCACATGCTCAACAATCCCTATTACAACATCGAGGGGCTGGGCATCAAGTTGGTCGCCAGCCCGCGCCACGCCGATCTGCTGCTGGTAACCGGACCGGTAGCGCGCAACATGGAGGTGGCGCTCAAGCGCACCTACGACGCCATGCCCGAGCCCAAGCTGGTGGTCGCGATCGGCGACTGCGGCTGCAGCGGAGGCATCTTCGGCGAAAGCTACGCCAGTTGCGGCCGCGTGAGCAATGTCATCGCCGTGGACGTGGCCGTGCCCGGCTGTCCGCCCACGCCGGTCGCGCTGATGCAGGGCATACTCACCGCGATCAGCCCGGGCGGCGGCGAGCGCGCCTGAAGCGCCGCATGAGCATTCCGCCGCTGCCGCTCGCCTTCATCGGCTGGTTCTTCGCGATCGTCTCCTTCGCCGCGCTGGTGGTCGGCGTGCTGCTGCTGCAGCACCTCTTCCGCAGCGGCAGGATCCCGCCCGAATACCTGCAATCGCGCATCGTCGGCGATATCGCGCTGCTGCTGGTCTGGGCCATCGGCCTCGCATCTGCATTCGGCCTGCTCAACGGCCAGACCTGGGGGCGCATCGGGCTGGAGTACTTCTGCTGGGTGCTGATCGCGCTGACGCTGCTCTCGGGCGGATCGAGGCTCACCGCCTATCTGCGCCATGCGCCGGGCGAGAGGCTGACGCCGCGGGCCTGGGTCCTCGCGGTCGCGGGCGTGCTGCTGGTCGCGATGCCGCTGATCCTGCTGTGCGGCGTCACCATCGTCACTTTGCGCGGCGAGCCCGCGCAGTCCCAACTCGGGCAGAAACAGCCGCAATAGCGCGTTGCGCCAGCGCGATGTATTGCGGTAATGCGCGCTTTCGGATATAAACAGCGCAGCCGCGACGCCTCGGTCGCGGCCGTCTGATGACAACAAATACAAGCTTTATCATGCAAAAAAAATACGCCTCCTTTTCCGGCAGGATGCTGATGATCGGGTTTGGCGCCGTGGGGCAGGGCTCGCTGCCGCTGATCCTGCGCCACATCGACATGCGGCCGGAGCAGATCTCGATCGTCACCGCGAATGAATTCGGCAAAGACATCGCTGCCGCGCACAAGGTCAGGTTTCGCGTCGAGCCGCTGACGCGCGACAACTATCCCGGCATTCTCGCGCGCGAACTCGGCCCCGGGGATTTCCTGGTCAACGCCTCCTTCGACGTATCCAGCGTTGCGCTCATCGAGTGGTGCCAGCAGCACGGCGTGCTCTATATCGACGCCTGCATCGAGCCCTGGCCAGGCGGCCACACCGACACCGCGACCCCCGCCAGCCGCCGCTCGAACTACGCCTATCGCGAGGCCGCGCTGGCGCTGCGCGGAAAATTGCCGGCCGGACCGACCTGCATCCTGATGCATGGCGCCAACCCCGGCCTGGTGTCGCATCTGGTGAAGCAGGCGCTGCTCAACCTCGCCGCCGATCTCGGCGTCGACGCGGGGAGCCCGCGCAGCCGCGAACAATGGGGACGGCTCGCGTCACAGCTGGAAGTGAAGGTGATTCACGTGTCCGAGCGCGACCACCAGATCAGCCAGGTGCGCAAGCATAATGGCGAATTCGTCAACACCTGGTCGAGCGAAGCGTTCTGCGGCGAGTCGCTGCAGCCGGCCGAACTCGGCTGGGGAACGCACGAGCGCAACTGGCCGGCGGACGGGCGCGAATACGGTTTCGGCTGCGGCGCGGCGATCTATCTCGATCGCCCCGGCGTGGCCACGCGCGTGCGTTCCTGGGTGCCGAAGGAGGGGCCGTTTCACGGCTGGCTGATTTCGCACGGCGAGGCGATTTCCATCCCTGATTACCTCAGCGTGCGCGAGAACGGCAAGGTTATCTACCGCCCGACCTGCCACTACGCCTACCACCCCTGCGACGACGCCGTGCTTTCGCTGCAGGAATTCGCCGGCAACGGCTGGCACTTCCCTGCGCAGCAGCGCCTGCTGCGTGACGAGATCGATTCCGGTTTCGACGAACTCGGCGTGCTGCTGATGGGCCACAGGAAAGGCGCCTACTGGTACGGCTCGCAGCTTGGCATCGAGGAGACGCGCAAGCTGTGTCCTTACAACAACGCCACCAGCCTGCAGGTGAACGCCCCCTACGTGGCGGCCATCGTCTGGGCGCTGCAGCATCCCAAGGCCGGCATTCTCGAGCCGGACGAACTCGACTATCAGGCGGTGCTCGGCATGTCGGCGCCCTATCTCGGCAAGTTGGTGGGCGTGTACACCGACTGGACCCCGCTCGCCGGCCGCGGCGCGCTCTATCCGGAGGACATCGACGCCTCCGACCCGTGGCAGTTCCGCAACTTCCGCGTGAGCTAGGGCTTTTTTCAAAATGCATGGGGACTTCCCCCTCATCGTCCGCGAAATGTAAGCGGCCGTTCCGCTAATTCTGAAATGGCCTGTCAGAACGTGCTCCGTTCAGCGTCGCCGGAACAATCGAAATCCCGCGCGTTGTCTGAGCCGGTCCGTGTATCCGCAAAGCAGCGCATCCGCTGTTCAATTTCTGGCTCTACTCCCTGTAGCGCCGGCCCATCGCTTGAGTCACATCAGGCAATCGGCATTTTGTGCCGTGCATTCGAAAATCGTCGCGAACGGCCGGGACCGTCGCTCTGACAGCTGGCTTGATTGTTGCTTCTTCGTTGAAAGCGCAGGCTCGGCATGCGCGCGTCGCAATGCCGAAGCAGCAGCCGCGGTGCGATTGAACGGTGCTGGGAAATTGTAGTCAACCGCACCTTTGGCTGAGTGGAAAACAACATGGCAAACAACACCGCATTGGAATTCGTCCCGGGTCGAAGCAGGGAGCCGATCGCGACCGCCGTCGCTCGTGAGCCGGAAAGACCCGCCCGATTCAAGACCCCATGCTCGAGCTGCAATCTGCGCGAACTTTGCACACCCTGTTGCGGCCTGAGCCGATCCGAGATGAACGGCTTCGCAC
>JAKAIH010000350.1 GCA_021825225.1 Pseudomonadota bacterium | reverse complement strand
AAAATCGATTTTCGGATATTTCACGTTCGGCCACTCGGGCTCTTTCATCGTGAACCAGTGCCGGTAGGCAGTGAGTCTGAGTTCGAGCAGCCACCCGGGTTCGTTCTTCTTGGCCGAAATCAGGCGGATCGTGTCTTCGCTGAGCCCCTTGGGCGCGACGTCGGCTTCGATATCGGTCACGAAGCCGTGCGGGTAGGGCTGGTTGACCAGATTTTGCAGTGTTGTGCTCATGGCGCTTTCACAGGCTCGGTTTTATGCTGGAAACTCATTGAAGATCAACTGTCTAAGATTTCTACCGGCAATACACGAGTAATTTTGTCAACTTTACAATACCTGACAGATTCAGTCAACTATGGTGTGACCTGGGGGCTGGCCCAGTTCCGCCACATTTCGCGGTATGCACCCTCCAGCGCGCGGGCAAAACCCGCGTAATCCATGAGCGGCGACGCGGCGAAGCGCTGGCGCAGGCCGCTGCGCAGCTGCGCGAGGCGCGGCAGGTCGCGCGCCAACTGCGCCGCGGCAGCGACATACTGATTTGCATTTTCCGCGATCAGTTCGGGCAAGCCCAAGTTCGTGAGCATGCTCGCGCTCTGGCGGCTGGCGATGGTCTCGCCCGCGAGCGTGATCACCGGCACGCCCAGCCATAAGGCTTCGAAACTGGTCATGCCGCCACAAAACGGGAAGGGGTCGAGCGCGATATCGATCTCGGCGTAGCTGGCGGGGGCCTGATCGACCGGGACGAAGCCGCGCAGCTCCAGCCGGGCGGGCGCGATGCCGTGCTTCGCGCACAGTTCGCCAAAGCGCGCGCGATTGGGCGCGTCGTCGAGCGCCGCCGCCTGCACCAGCAGCCTGGAGTTCGGCACCGTGCGCAACACCTCGCCCCACAGCGCCAGCACTTGTTCATTGAGCTTGGCCAGGTTGTTGAGGCAGCCGAAGGTGATCGGGCCGCGGCTTGCCGCAGGCAGCGGACCGACCTCGGGCATATATTCCGGCGGCTGATAGCAAAAGCGCGTGTGCGGCAGGCGCAGCAAGCGCTCCACGTAATAGCGCTCCTGGCCCGCCGGCGAGGACCAGGGATCGCTGAGGAAATAATCCATGGTGGCGAGGCCGGTGGTGTTGAAATAGCCCAGCCAGCTTACCTGTACCGGCGCCGGCTTTCTCGCGAAGGCGAGCAGACGGTTGTGCGTGGTGTGGCCGGCGAGATCGATAAGGATGTCGATGCGATCCGCGCGTATCTGTTCGCACAGGGCTTCGTCGTCCATGCCCACGACCGGACACCATTGATCGGCGAGCGACTTGAGGCGCAGGGTGACTACGTCTTCGCCGGCAAAGTTGTAGTAACAGCTCGACTCAATGCGCGCGCGATCGTGTGCCGCCAATATGGGCTCGAAAATCGCGCTTACCGGATGGCGGCGCAGATCCGGCGAGACATAGCCTATGCGCAATCGGCGCTCGGGGTCGCGGTCGTGGTCGAAGCGGGCGGATTTGGGATAATACGGAGCAGCAACCTGCCCGGCCCAGTGCCGGTGCTCGGTCGCCGATTGCTCCGGCGTGCAGTCCGGATCGTAGTTGAGGCAGGCGAGCACGCTCGCCAGCGCCTGCGGAAAATCCGGCGCCAGCTGGTAAGTCTTGCGGTAGTGCCCTATCGCCTCGGCCATTCGGCCGAGCTGGTTGTAGCAGTTGGCAAGATTGTTGTGCGCTGCCGGGTCGGCCGGCCGGAGAGCAAGCACGGCCTCGTAATGTCCCGCGGCTTCGGTCCAGCGCTTGCGCTGCTGCAGGCTGTAGGCGAGCGCGAGCCTGGCCTCGGTCGGATCGTCTGCATCCTGCCATGCCTGCAGCAGCAGGGTGGCTGCCTCGTCGTAGCCGTCGGCCGCGGCGGGATCGGCGTCGGCGCGGCGGATCAGGGCGCTTGCGAGCGCATTGCGCGCCGCGGGCGATGGCCGCAGCTTCAGCACCTGGCGGAATTCAGCTACTGCGTCCTCAAGGCAGCCGCTTTGCGTGAGCGCGTTGGCCAGATTGGTACGGGCGGGGATATGCGCCGGATCCAGCCTGGTCGCAGCACGAAAGCTTTCCGCTGCCGCCTGCGGGCGCGCCAGCGCTGCGAGCGCGTTGCCCAGGTTGTAGTGGTAGATGGCTTTGTCGCCCCTGAGCGCGATCGCCGCATTGATTTGCGCGATGGCCTGCGCATGCTCGCCGCGCTGGTGCGCAATGAGACCGAGCAGGTGGGTGGCATCGGCATCGCGCGCATCGGAGCGCAGGATCGCGCGGTAGCGCTGCTCGGCGCCGGCGAGATCGCCGCTTTCGTGCAGCCGGATCGCCGCCTCCAGGTCTGCGGCGCTGGCGCCGCCCAGCCAGGTCTGCAGCGAGCGCAACAATGGCATGGCGAATCTAGTTCTTCTTATGATGTGCGGAGACGATCTGCAACAGCGGCGCGAACACCTTGGGCGTGCCGGTGACGACGTTGCCGGTGTCCAGGTAATTGCCATCGCCGTTGAAGTCGCTCACCAGGCCGCCGGCCTCCAGAATCAGCAGGCATCCCGCGGCCATGTCCCAGGGAGAGAGCCCCATTTCCCAGAAACCATCCAGCCGGCCCGCCGCGACATAGGCGAGATCGAGCGCGGCGGCGCCGGCGCGGCGCACGCCTGCGGTCTGCCCCATGATCTTGCGCAATGCGGGCAGGTACGCGTCTATGTGCGCCATTTCGCGGAAAGGATAGCCGGTGCCGATCAGCGCATCGTCGAGTTGTGCGCGCTTGGAGACGCGCATGCGCCGGTCGTTTAGGTAGGCGCCGTGGCCGCGCGTGGCGGTGAAAAGTTCGTTGCGCCCCGGGTCGTAGATCACGGCCTGGGTCAGCGTGCCTTTGTGCCGCAGCCCGATCGAGACGCAATACTGGGGGAAGCCGTGAATGAAATTGGTGGTGCCGTCCAGCGGATCGATGATCCAGACATAGTCCGACTTGCCTTGCGCGCCGGACTCCTCTGCTAGAATCGCATGGTCCGGAAAGGCCTTCAGCAGAACCTGGATTACCGCCTGTTCCGCCGCCTGGTCGACTTCGGTGACGAAATCATTGTGGCGTTTGGTCGAAACGGTCAGGGCGTCGAGGTCTTGCGCGGCGCGATTGATGATGGCGCCGGCGCGCCGCGCGGCTTTCACCGCGATATTGAGCATGGGATGCATGGGATGTGGGGTCTTTGCCAGTTTTCGCGGCCTGCGCGCAAGGGCTGATTTTAATATGAGCGCAGAGCTGCTGTCGCGAATTCGTGTGGTGCTGTCGCGTACGACGCACCCTGGCAACATAGGCGCGGCGGCGCGCGCGATGAAGACCATGGGCATCAGTTCGCTCTACCTGGTCAGTCCGAAAAAGCCGATTGATGCCGAGGCCGAGGCGAGGGCGAGCGGGGCCGTGGACGTGTTGCACGGCGCACGGGTGTGCGCCAGCCTGACCGAGGCCCTGCAAGGAACGGTGTACGCGCTGGCGGTGAGCGCGCGCCGGCGCGAGCTCGCTTACGTTTCGGCCGCCGCCCACAGCGCGGCACAGGCGCTGGTGGCCGCAGCGCAGGCGGGCGAGGTCGCCTTGGTGTTCGGCACGGAAATGTCCGGCCTGACCAACGAGGAGATACTGCAATGCAGCGCGGCGGCGCACATCCCCGCGGAGCCGGGCTATTCCTCGCTCAATCTGGCTGCAGCCGTGCAGGTTCTGGCCTACGAGGCGCGTGTGGCGGCGCTGGCCGGGCAGTCACTGCCCGTGGCCGAAGCGGCGCCGGCAAGGCACGAAGACGTGGAAAACCTGTACATCCATCTGGAGCAAAGCCTGCTCGCGAGCGGCTTTCTCGACCCGGCCAATCCCAAGCGCCTGATGCCGCGTCTGCGCCGGCTGTTTGGCCGCGCCCGGCTGGAGCAGGAAGAGGTGAACATCCTGCGTGGGATGCTGAATTCGTTCGACAAAAATACTTGACCAATTAAC
>JAKAIH010000349.1 GCA_021825225.1 Pseudomonadota bacterium | reverse complement strand
GACAGCACCAGCCCGTGCTGCTGGCCGAAATCGAAAGTGATTTTCCAGATGTTGAGCGCATAGATCGCCCCCAGCGCGATCGCGGTTCCGAGCGCGGTCCCTCCTACGCCCAGCAGCAAGCCTTCCGCCAGAAACAGCGACAGGATCTTGCGCGGCGGTGTGCCGATGGCAGCGATCGTTCCGATCTCGCGGATACGCTCATACACCGCCATGATCATCACGTTCATCACGCTGACCAGCACGATCGACACCAGCATGATTTTGATGAACAGGGTGAGCAAATCGATCATGCGCGCAAGGCTTGCGAACGGCGACAGGTCGGCCCAGGTATGCACCTCCAGCCCTCCTCCTGCGCCTCCGCTCTTGCCCGCCGCAGCTGCCGCGCCGGCGTTCCCACTCTGATTCGCCGTTGCCGCAGCGCCGGCGTTCCCGCCCTTGCCCGTGCTTCCGGTCAGTTCTTTCGACAATTGCGCATATACCTGGTCCAACTGCGCCGGGTTCTTCAGCCGGATCGCAATTTCGCTGACTTCGGGCTCCTTCATCCGCAGCAGCTCGCGCGCATCGTCGATCTGAATGTAGCCGTCGCGCCCGCTCGGACCCGTAACGCTCTCGACTATGCCCCTGACCGTGAAAGTCTTGCCGTTGACCGAACCGTCGCGGTTGGTGGCTACCAGCACGATGGTATCGCCCACTTTCACGTTCATGCCCCGCGCGAGCAATTGCGGTACCAGTATTTCCCCGCGCTTGAGCACCGGGCCTTCCTTGGTGCCGTTGACGATGCGGCCCGGCAGCATCGGCGTCGTCGCCACTTCGGCCTTAGGATCGATGCCGTTGATGCGTATGCTGGTGGTCTCGGTGAAATTGCTGAACATGGCGCCGATCTTGACCCGGCTCGACCAGGCTTCCACCGCATCGAGCTTCTTCAGCGCCTGCTCAACCCGCTCGACCGCCGCGGGTTTCATGTTCAGGTTCAGCGGCAGCGTGTCGATCGAGGCGACATAGCCCTTGTGATGGACCTCGATGTGGCCCAGCACGGCGTCGGTAAACTGGCTGATCATCATCGCCTTGAACGACCCCGCGATGGCGACGAACAGCAAAACGCTGACGATGCCCAGGGTGATCAGCGTCGAGGTCAGCAGCGTGCGCCGGCCGAAGCGGGCGAGATTCCGGAGAGCGATCTTGAGTACGTTAAGCATGGCTGGCCTCCTTGGTTCCCGCGCTCGTGCGCAGCCTGCCGTCATCCAGCGTAAACGTCACTTCGGCTTCGCCCATGATCTTGGGATCGTGGGTCGAAAACACGAAGGTGGTGCCCAGTTCGTCGCGCATTTTCTTCATCAGTTCGATGATGCGGTAGGCGGTGTCATGGTCGAGATTGGCGGTCGGTTCATCCGCCAGCACCAGCTGCGGATCGGTCGCCAGCGCGCGCGCCACCGCGACGCGCTGCTTCTGCCCGCCGGAGATCTGGTCCGGGCGCTTGTTTGCCTGCTCGCTCATATTCACCGATTCGAGCAGCCGCATGATCTGCTTGCGCCGCTTTTCCGCCGGCCAGTCCTGCACCATGATCAGCGGATACTCGATGTTCTCGTACACGGTGAGCACCGGTATCAGGTTGAATTCCTGGAACACGAAGCCGATGTGCAGGCCGCGAAACTCGGCCGCCGCGCGCCGGTCGAGCGCACCGACATCGGTGTCGAGCACGCTCAGCTTGCCGCTGGTCGGATGATCGAGACAGCCGATCATGTTGAGCAGCGTGCTCTTGCCGCTGCCCGAGGGGCCGACGAAGGCGACGAAGGACTTGGCGTCGATGGTGAAATCGACGCCTTTGACCGCCGGCACCTCGACTTCGCCGGCGCGATAGGTTTTGACCAGCTGCTCTGCGCGTATTAGTTGCATGGCTCCTGCTTCCGTCGTCGACTTGCGCTGGATACTGCAAACAGACAGGCTGATTGGCGATCCATTATGAACCGATCAAACAAAGACCAAGTGAAACATCGGGTCGCCAGCCAGCATCCGTCCGGAGTGACAGGACGGATTGTCCGCCCCGTCGGCAGCGGAAATTACCTGCCCGGGCCCCTGAACGCCCAGCCTCTGCCGCCCATCATACCGGGGCCGAAGCCTTGGTCGGCCAGCGCTTTCTGCTCCGGGCTCAGAACCGCATAGAGATCCTTGAACGCAGCGGCCCCTTTTTCCATCTGCTCCTGCCGCTGCTTCATGAACTGTGCCTGCTGCTCGATGCGCTCCGGTGCGCTCGCCTGCGCACCGCTCTGCGCGCTGCTCATCAACTTCTGCATCGCTTCGGCCTGCTGCTTCGCCTGACCGGCAAACGCATTCCACGCCGGTTCCTGCGCGGCGGTGATATTGAGTTGCGCCTTGAGGCCGGCGAGACGGCTCTCGGCAAACGCGCCCGGATTGGCGAACGCCTGCGGCCCCATGCCCTGCATCATCCGACCGTAACCCTGTGGGCCCTGACCCATCGGTCCCATGCCCCGTCCCATGCCGGCTCCCGGGCCGTATCCGGGACCATAGCCCTGCCCCATGCCCATGCCCCAACCCGGCCCGTAGCCATGGGCGTGCGCGGTGACCGCCACTGTAGTCAATCCGAGGGTCAGCACCGTGACTGCGCCGATTGCGATTTTCGTTACTCGTTTCATGATAGAACTCCATTCAATGATGTTGGTTTCTCTGCAGCCGCCGTTGGCTTCCTTGCCGCATCGGTTCCCATTTCACCATCCGAATGTAAGCCGCTCGTTCGAGTTTTGTACGCCGCCGCAGCGAAACGCCGGCCTTGTTACAGGGCGCTACAAATAGGCAGCGTAGAATCACCCCATCGACACTGCACGGCCGAACGGGGATGGATGCCGCCGCCTACGATGCCTGGTACGAAACCGAGCGCGGTCGCTGGATCGGCGACACCGAGTATCGGCTGCTGCGCCGCGTCCTCGCCCCGGCTCCCGGGGACAGCCTGCTCGATGTCGGCTGCGGCAGCGGCCACTTCACGCGCCGCTTCGCGCGGGAGCATCTGCGCGTCACCGGACTCGACCCCGACGCCGACATGCTGCGCTACGCCGCAGCGCACGCCGCGGCGGGCGAGCCCTACCTCCTCGGCGACGCACGCGCGCTGCCGTTTGCGGCGCGATCTTTCGAACTGTGCGTCTGCATCACCGCGCTGTGCTTCATTCGCGATGAGTCGCGCGCCCTGGCGGAAATGGTGCGCGTGACCCGCCGGCGCCTGGTCCTTGGATTGCTCAATCGCCACAGCCTGCTCTATCTGCAAAAAGGCCGGGCGGGGGGCGCAGGTGCCTACCGCGGCGCGCACTGGCACACGCGGGCCGAGGTC
Organism: Pseudomonadota bacterium; assembly: GCA_021825225.1. Classification (GTDB taxonomy): domain Bacteria; phylum Pseudomonadota; class Gammaproteobacteria; order Burkholderiales; family SG8-39; genus 2-12-FULL-64-23. The sequence goes on along the minus strand of JAKAIH010000349.1, from coordinate 632 downwards.
GGAGAACTGTTCGAGGGACTGCCGCTTGCGCATATCAAGCTGCGCAGCGCCGTGTTCCTCCCTGGCGCAAGCCGCTACGCGCAACGGTTCGAGCGGGCCTTGCCGCAGCGGCTGCCCTGGGGAAGCTTTCTCGTCGTCAGCGCGGATGTGGCCGCATGAGCCGATCCCGATTCACGCGGCAGGCGCAATGCGTCGAACGCCCGCGTATTGTTCACTCCGGGCATTGTGGCGACTTGCGCGCCATGCCTGTATGATCACGATCATATGACCGCCCCAGCCGAACAGCGTCTGCCGGAGCCCTTGCGCAAGCTGCTGCCCGCGGAAGTGCAGGCGCTGTGCGCCTCTTCAGCCCGTGCCCGCGGTGATCTGCTCTACCGGCAGGGGAAGAAGCCGACCCAAATGCTGTATATAACCCGCGGCGAAGTCGTGCTGCAGCGTCTGGGACGCCAGGGCGAAAGCGTGGTGCTGCAGAGAACGCGGCGCGGCTTCATCGGCGAAGCGAGCCCGGATTCCGTGCGCTATCACTGCGATGCGATCGTAACCGTCTCGGGCGAAGTGGTGGCGATCCCGCTGGAAGCGATCAAACAGGCGCTCGCGGCGGATTCCGGCTTTGCCGGCCGCTGGATCGCGAT
>JAKAIH010000348.1 GCA_021825225.1 Pseudomonadota bacterium | reverse complement strand
AGGCATGGCCTCGGCCGGCATGGGCGACGTGCTCACCGGCATGATCGCCTCGCTGCTGGCGCAAGGGGCGAACCCGCCCGCGGCCGCCGCCGCGGCGGTGTGGCTGCATGGCGCCGCCGCCGACGCTCTCGCCAGCTCAGGCCAGGGACCGATCGGCATCAGTGCGAGCGAGGTGATCGACGAGGCGCGCCGGCTGCTCAACCGCGAGCTTGCCTGAAGGATAGGCAGATATACACCGAGGCCGGCGAACGACCATTGCGCGCTCCGCGCGCCAACCGAGTTTTTCGTACGGATGATAGGCATATCCGCACGAAAAACTCGGTTATGGACAAAAGCAAGAACAGCCTGCGGGTCTTATCCATGATCGCCGATTGCGTGCGGACGGCTTTTCGTCCGTGCGCAATCGGTGATCCGCGCGGACGGGCCGCCGTCCGCGCAAGACCGAGCAGAATCAATGGAAGCCTCCTTCAGGCCGCCCTGCGCTTGGACGCCGCCTCTGGATAGGGATAGAGAATATTGAGCGCGACGCTCTGGCTCGCGCTCTGCACCACGCGCACGTGTTCGCGCCGCAGTTCGCGCGCCTGACGGCAGCCGCAGGAGTGGGCGATCATGTCGATTTCGCGGTTCATCCCGGCAGCGTATTGCGCCACGCGCAGGCGTTTCTCCTCCACCACCAGGCCGCGCTGCAGGCGTTTGTCGTGCGTGGTGACGCCGGTCGGGCAGCTGTTCTGGTGGCAGCGCAGCGCCTGGATGCAGCCCAGGGAAAACATGAAGCCGCGCGCGGTGTTGACGAAATCCGCGCCCACGCACAGCGCCCAGGCCGCGCGCGCGGAGGTGATCAGCTTGCCCGAGGCGATCACGCGGACGCGCTGGCGCAAGCCCGATTCGATCAGGGCATCCACCACCCGCGGCAGCGCCTCCGCGATCGGCAGCGCCATGTGATCCATCAGCGCCTGCGGCGCCGCGCCCGAGCCGCCCTCGCCGCCGTCGATGGCGAGAAAGTCCGGTGCGTACTCCAACCCGCGCCGGTTTACGGCATCGCACAGTTCGTTGATGAACTGCCAGCCGCCGATGGCGGTCTTCACCCCGACCGGCTTTCCGGTGAGGTCGCGCAGGTAAGCGATCTTGTCCACCAGTTCATTCACGTTGGCGATATCGCGATGCCGGTTGGGACTGATCGAATCCTGATGCACCGGTATGCCGCGGATCTTCGAGATCTCTTCGGTCACCTTGCCGGCCGGCAGCACCCCGCCCTTGCCCGGCTTTGCGCCCTGCGACAGCTTGATCTCGAAGGCCTTGACCTGCGGCGCCAGTTCCTTTGCGCGCTCCGCCGACAGGTTGCCGTCGCGGTCGCGGATGCCGTACTTGGCCGTGCCGATCTGCATGATGACGTCGCAACCGCCTTCGAGATGATAGGGACTCAGGCCGCCCTCGCCCGTGTCCATCCAGCAGCCTGCCAGGGCCGCGCCGTGCGACAGCGCGCGCACCGCCGGCGCGGAAATGGCACCGAAGCTCATGCCGCTGATGTTGACGATGGATTTCGCCTCGAACGGCTGACGCGCATAGCCTTCGCCTATCGTCAGCGAGGGCGTGGGCAGGCGGTCCTCGTCCAGCACCGGGTAAGGCGCATTGACGAACAGGATCGAGCCGGGTTCGTTGGTGTTATTGGTGGAACCGAAACCGATGATGCCGCCCTCGGCCTTTGCCAGGCGATAGACCCAGGAGCGCGCCGAACGATTGAACGGCAGCTCCTCGCGGTCGTTCATGAACAGGTATTGGCGGAAGTATTCGCCCTGTTTCTCGAAAAAATAGCGCAGCCGGCCGACGACCGGAAAGTTGCGCAGGACCGCGTGCTTTTTCTGCGTGACGTCCTGGATGAACCAGAACACGAGGACGCCGATGACGACGAATCCGACCACCGTCCCCAGCCCGTAGCTGACCACTCCGACCATGCCTGACATAGTCCCTCCCATAGGCACGACTGCCGTATTATTCTCGGCGGCCGCCGGGGCGTCCGCGCCCCGTCTGCCGCAATTGTCGGCAACTACTGTACTACGGTAATCAGCGGACCGGCAGAATCGTCGTCGGCGTAGCCGCGCTCGACCTCGCCCTCGGTCGCGGCGCGCACCGCCACGACGGTGCAGGCAAAATGCAGCGCCATGCCGGCGAGCGGATGATTGCCGTCGAGCACCACCTGGTCGCCCGCAACATCGGTGACCGTGAAGATGTGCAGTTCTTCCGAGGCGTCATCCTCCTGTTCGAACTGCATGCCGACTTCGAGCTCCGCCGGGAACTGCTCGCGCCCGGCCATGCGCACCAGCTCGGCGTCGTATTCGCCGAACGCGTCCTCCGGTTCAAGACGCACGTCGATCTTCTCCCCCGGCTCGCGGCCTTGCAGCGCCTGCTCCACCAGGGGGAAGATGCCTTCGTAGCCGCCGTGCAGGTATTGCACCGCCTCGGCCGACTGCTGGATCGGGTTGCCGTGCACGTCCGACAGCTGCACGTCGAACGCGACTACCGTGTTTTTGGCGATTTGCATTCGCGGTTGATCTCTTTGACGAGCTGCAGCACTTCCATCGCGTGCCCGCGCGGATTGACCCCATAGAGCGCATGCCGCAGCCGGCCTTTCTTGTCGATGACGAAGGTGGCGCGCACGATGCAGGTCTTCGTCGCACCGTCGCACTCCTTCACTTCGCGCACGCCGTAACGCTGGCACACCTCCGCCTCGGGATCCGCAAGCAGGCAGACCGACAGGCCATGCTTGTCGCGGAACTCCGCATGCGAAATGCAGTCGTCGGGGGAGACGCCCAGCACCACGCAATCGTGCCGCGCGAACTCTTCGTCGTGATCGGAGAACTCGATCGCCTGCAGGGTGCAGCCCGGCGTGCCGTCCCTGGGATAAAAGTACAGCACGACATTCTTCTTGCCCTTGAACGAAGCAAGCCCGACCGTCTCCATGTCGGCGTCGGCCAGGGAAAACAAAGGTGCGGGTTGTCCGATTTGCGGCATATGGGTTTTCGCGTTGCGGACGATTCTAAACTATCCCGGGAAAACGTGAAGCCCCCCCAGCTGTTTGATTGTGCAGGCAGCGCAAACACGAAGCTATAATGCGATTTGCGCAGTTTATCGTTGCGTTTCCTGACTCGACATGACTGTAGAAACGCCCACTCCCGGGCCGGAACGCCTGCTGCTGTCCACGCGCAGGGAATACCTGGAAGCGCTGGAGCGGCTGATCGGGCTGGCGCAGCGCGAGCTGCGCATTTTCGACGCGGATTTCTTTCATTTGAAAATCGACGCATTGCACACGCATGAACTTCTGCGTGACTTTCTCCTGCGCGGCCGCGACAACCGCCTGTACATCGCGGTGCACGATACCGAATACATACGCAATCACTGCCCGCGCCTTTTGCTTCTGCTGCGCCAGTTCAGCGACCGCATGTTCATCCATCAGACCCAAGGCGATGCCGCCCGCATCCAGGACTGCCTGGTGCTCGCGGACAGGCGGCATTTCGTGCGCCGCCCGGTGCAGGCGCAGCCGCGTGCGGCGCTGAGACTCAACGACGAACCGGAGAGCCAGGGAATGTATCTGCGCTTTTCCGAAATCTGGGACAGTTCTTTTCCCGCTGTTTCCGCGACTACCAGCGGGCTATAACGAAGTCCAAAAACGCGGTAAAATGGTGCGTTTGGGATGCTGGCCGAAGGGCCTGCGCCAAACGTTGTCCTAACTTCTCCTTAAGGGAAACAAAAAATGAAACGCTCAGTAATGATCGCTGCACTCGCCACGCTGATGCTGGCGGGCTGCAGCAAGGAAGCTCCTCCTCCCCCGCCGGCTCCCGTCGAGGCACCCGCGCCCGCACCTGCACCTGCGCCCGCGCCTGCCGCCGACGCTGCAGCACCCGCTGCTGCGCCCGCTGCCGCAGATGCTGCACCGGCCGCTGCTGCTCCTGCTGCGCCCGCCCCTGCCGCTCCTGCTGAG
>JAKAIH010000347.1 GCA_021825225.1 Pseudomonadota bacterium | reverse complement strand
GATCCTGGGGCTGCTGATACTGGGAGCCTCCGTCGGGATCCTGACGTCGCTGATGGGCGTGGGCGGCGGATTCATCATGGTGCCGGCGATGATCTACCTGCTCAAGATGCCGACCAAGATCGCCCTAGGCACGTCGCTGTTCCAGTTGCTGTTTACCACTGCGGTGGTGAGCATCATGCAGGCTGGCGTCAACCATTCCGTCGATCCTTTCTTGCGCTGATTCTGATTCTGGGCTCGGTGCTCGGGACCAAACTGGGGGCGCAGCTGGGAGCGCGCCTGCCGGCGGAGAAGTTGCGTCTGATCCTGGCGCTGGTGGTGGTCGCCGTGGCGGCGAAAATGGTCCTGACCCTGCTTATAGCGCCCAGCGATGTTTACGACATTGCAGTAGAGGTGCAGTGATGAGGCGCTGGCTGCGCTGCCTGCTCCTGGCCTCGGCCGGGATATGTCCGCTCCCGTCGTCGGCCGACGAAGCCTTGGTGGTCGCGCCCGAAGAGGCGCAGGTGGACATCACCACCGAGTTTGCCGGGACCAAATTGAAGGCCATAGGCGCGATGAGCGGCCCTGGCGATCTGATCATCAAACTGGTCGGGCCGCCGCACGAAGCGACGCTGTCGCGCGAGACCAAGCTCGGGCCGTTCTGGGTCGAGGGCGAAACCGCGAGAATGGAAGGCGCGCCGAGCTTGATGTTCCTCTACGCTACCGCGCCGATCGCTTCCATCCTGTCGCCTGCGGATCAGGAAAAATACGGGGTGCTGCTCGAAGGCGTGCCGGTGCACATCGAGCCGCGTCTGCATGCGCATGCGTCGGACGATTGGCGCAAGGCATTCTTCCGCATCAAGCAAAGGCAGGGCTACTACCACGAAGACGACACTGCGATCAGGGTGTTCGGGAACCGGCTGTTCATCGCGGATATGCGGCTGCCGGGCGATCTGCAGACAGGAACCTACACCATCGAGACCCTGCTGGTGAAATCGGGCAAAGTGGTCGGACGCCACGTCGGGCAATTCAATGTGCGCCTGGCCGGCATCGAGCGCTGGGTGTGGAATGCGGCGCACGACCACGCCTGGCTGTTCGGCAGCCTGTTCACGCTGCTGGCCATGCTGCTCGGATTTGCACTGAACGCGGTCCCTTACAGCCGCACGCGCTGACGCGGGGCCGAACCTTTGGCGCGCAATTCGGTGCAGTTCGCCTATGCGCCCACGCGCGCGAGCAGCCCCTCGACTGCGAGCCGGTCGGTGGCGTAGATGTTTGCGCTGCCGATGGCGGCGTCCAGACCGGTCTGCTCGATTACTTCAAGCACCTGCTTCTTCGCGGCGCTGAGGACCAGGGTAATGCCGTTCTGGCTCAGCCGATCCGCCAGCTTGAACAGCAGCTCCGCGCCGGTCGCATCCAGGTCGTTGATGCCGCTCGCGGTCAGCAGAATGAATTTCAGCCGCGGCTTGTCGCGCTCCAGTTTCACCACGGCCTCCTCCAGCGCGGCAGCAGTGACGAAATTCAGGGACGCATCGAGGCGCATGATGCCTATCGACTCATGCACCGGCGGCAGGTGGAAGCGCTCGGCATCGCGCAGCGTGCCGTCCTCGTGCAGGCTGGCGATGGCGATGCGCGGGCGCATGCCGCGGTACAGGTGCAGGCCGAGTGAGACGATGATCCCGGACAGGATCCCGTCCTGGATGTTCGGCGCAAACAGCAGGGTCGTGGCGAAAGTGATGACGGCCGCGATGCCGTCGTCGCGGCGCGCGCGCCAGGCGCGGCGGAAACTCTGGAAGTGCAGCAGATTGAACACCGCCAGCATGATCACTGCCGCCAGTACCGGCTTGGGCAGGTGATACAGCAGCGGCGTGAAAAACAGCAGCGTCAGCAGCACAAACAGCGCGGTCACGAGACCGGAAATGCCGCTGTGCGCATTGGACTGCAGATTCAGCGCGGAGCGCGAGAAAGATCCGCTCACCGGCATGGTGTGATTGAACGCTGCGGCGATCTTGGCCAGGCCCTGGCCGATCAATTCCTGGTTTTCGTTCCATGGCCGTTTGGTCTTGATCGCGATGACCTTGCAGCTGGACATGGCTTCCATGAAGCTGATCAGGGCGATCACGAACGCGGCCGGCAGCAGCTCCTTGGTCGTTTCCCAGTCGACGGTGGGAGCGACGAACCGCGGCAAGCCGCTGGGGACCGCACCGACCACGCGGCCGCCGAGTTCGGCGAACCCGATCGCGTAGCTGGTTGCGGTCAGCAGCACCGCCGTGATCAGCACGCCGGGCAGGCGCGGGGCGTAGCGCCTGAAGCCGAGCAGCAGCGCGATCGCGCCCACGCCGAACATGAGCGAGATCTCGTGCATCAGGTCGAGGTTGACGATCACATGCCAGGTGTCGAGCAGGAAATGCTCGGTTTGCCGCGCCGACATGCCGACCAGGGGCGGCAGCTGCGACAGCGCGATGATGATCGCGGCGGCGTTGATGAATCCCATCAGCACCGGCTGCGACAGCAGGTTGATCGCGATGCCCATGCGCAGCAGGCCGAAGGCGAGCTGGAACAGGCCCGACAACAGCGCCAGCAGCACCGCGTGCGCGATGAACGCATCGCTGCCCAGGGGCGCCAGCGGCGCGATGCTGGCCGCGGTCAGGAGCGAGGTCATCGCCACCGGCCCGGTCGAGAGCTGGGCCGAGGAGCCGAACAGCACGCCCACGATGGCGGGCGCGAGCGAAGCATACAAGCCGTAATAGGCCGGGACGCCGGCGAGCTGCGCATAGGCGAGCGATTGCGGTATGACCACCAGCGCCACGGTGATGCCCGCAATGACATCGTCGCGCAGGCTCGCCCTGCCGGGCCGGGGCCAGGCGAGAAACGGAAATACGCGGCTAAGTACGGCGTGGCGGGTCGCGGGCATTCAGGCGAAAGTGCGGAGTCCGGGCAGCGGACATCTTAGCAAATGGGTGCGAAATCCTCGCTGCTTTCGGCAATATGAATTCTTATCGCCTCATTCGATTGACACATTCGGGGACCGTGCCTAACATGGCGCGGTCGCCCGCCGTCCTATCCCTATGACCGAACTTTGCGCAGACCCCAGGCTCCCGCTGCCATGAACGCGGGTTTTCGTTTGCTCGATCCCGTGCGTCAGGCCGAGGCGGTGAAGGCGCTGCGCGCGATCCTGCCCGCCGATGCCGTGCTGTACCAGCAGGAAGACACCAAACCCTACGAATGCGACGGGCTGTCGGCCTATCGCGAACTGCCCATGGTGGTGGCGCTGCCGCAGAACGAAGACGAGGTCAGCCGCGTGCTGCGCGCCTGCGGCGAACTCAAGCTGCCGGTGGTCGCGCGCGGCGCCGGCACCGGGCTTTCGGGCGGCGCGCTGCCGCACGGCAAAGGCGTGCTGCTGTCTCTGGCGAAGATGAAGAGCATCCTCGCGCTCGATCCGGTGGCGCGCGTCGCGCGGGTGCAGCCGGGCGTGCGCAACCTTGCCGTCTCCGAGGCGGCGGCGCCCTATGGTCTGTATTACGCGCCCGATCCGTCTTCGCAGATCGCCTGCAGCATAGGCGGCAATGTGGCCGAAAACGCGGGCGGCGTGCATTGCCTCAAGTACGGCCTTACGGTGCACAACGTGCTGCGCGTGCGCGGCTGCACCATCGAGGGCGAGCTGGTCGAATTCGGCAGCGAGGCGCTGGATGCGCCGGGCTACGATCTGCTCGCGCTGATCATGGGCTCCGAAGGCATGCTCGCCGTGACCACCGAGATCACGGTCAAGCTGGTGCCCAAGCCGCAGACCGCGCGCGTGATCCTCGCCGCCTTCGACGACGTGGAAAAAGCGGGCAACGCGGCTGCTGCCGTCATCGCCGCGGGCATCATCCCGGCCGGCCTGGAGATGATGGACCAGCCGGCCACGCGCGCGGTGGAGGAATACGTGCACGCCGGCTATGACCTCAACGCAGCCGCACTGCTCTTGTGCGAATCCGACGGCACTCCGGAAGAGGTGGAGGACGAGA
>JAKAIH010000346.1 GCA_021825225.1 Pseudomonadota bacterium | reverse complement strand
TGCACCTGCGATCGAACTGGGTCGAGAGCACCGGGCCGTTCGCCGAACATGTCGCGCAGCAGCGGGAATATCTGCGCGGCGAGCAGGTGTCGCAGGTCGTCGTGACCGATGCGGCAGGCCGCATTGTCTACAGCAGCCTGCCCGGATTCCGGGGCGTCGACGTCTCCGACCGGTCCTACTTCAAAATCCACAAGGAGTTCAGACAGCGCGGCCTGCACATCGGTGCGCCCATGCGCGACGCGGCGCTGAAGCAATGGACGATCAAGTTCACGCGCCCTATCTACGATGGTCGACGGCATTTCTCCGGCGTGCTGGCGCTGTTCGTGCCGCCCCCGGGGCTGGAGGAGATCTACAACGACATCCGGCTGGGCGAGGGAGCGATCATTGCCCTGGTGCGCGCCGACGGGCAGATCCTGGCGCGCTCGCGCGATCTGGCCAAGGCATCGGCTGTTTCGCTGGCGGACGCGCCGGCGTTCAGCCCGAATGCGGCGCCTGAAGGCGGCTACCGCCGCAAGGCCTTGACCGACGGCATCGAGCGCCTGTACCGCTATCAGAACGTTCCCGGCTACCCCTTGACGGTATTTGTGGGCGAGGCGGTGGATAGCGTATTGGCGCCTTACCGCATGCAGCGCGCACGCTATCTGGCGGCGAGCGTTCTGGCTACGCTGCTGCTGCTGGCGCTTGCGCAACTGCTCGTGTTCAGGCGGCGCGACATGCTGGAGGCCGAACAAAACCGTGCCCGGCTCGAAGCGGGTCTGCGCCAAAGCGAAGAGAGGCTCAGGCTGATCGCGGAAACCATAGACGAAGTGGTCTGGTCGGCCGACATAAGAGTCGGGAAATATTTTTACATCGGCCCGGCTTACGAGCGTGTATGGGGGCGCTCGCGCCAGATCCTGCAGGAAAACCCGCGCTCCTTTGCCGACGCGATTCACCCGGAGGACCGGGGGCGCGTGCTGGCGCAACTGGAGACCGCAAACAGGACCGGGCTCGCATTCGATTTCGAATACCGGATCACCCTGCCCGACGGGTCGCTGCGCTGGATCTGGGATCGCGGCTTTCCGGTGCGCGACGAAGCCGGGGAGGTGACGCGTTACGTGGGAGCGGCGCAGGACGTCACCAAGCGCAAGCAGTCGGAGCGGGCGCTGCAGGAGAAGATCGCACACCTGCAGCTCATTTACGACACTTCCAGCGTCGCCATTTTCGAAGCCGATGCGCAAGGGGTGATTACCCACGCCAACCGGCGCATGGCCGAGATGTTCAGGGTTCCGCTGGAGCGTCTGATCGGCAGCAACTATCTCGATTACGTGCATCCGGAGGAGCGCGAAGCGGGCAGCGGATCGATGTTCGCGCTGATCGGTGGCGCGATCGACGAGCTGGACCGCGAGCGCCGCTACCGCCGCGCCGATCAAAGCGAGTTCTGGGGGCGCATCACCGGCGGGCGCATGACCGACGCGGCCGGCAGGGTGACCGGACTGGTCGGCGTGCTCGCCGACATCACCCAGGCGAGGCTGGCCGAAGAGACGCTGCGGCGCAATGCGGCGAGCTTGCGCGAGTTGCTGGACGCTTTTCCGATTGCGGTTGCCCACGTGGACCGGGCCGAGCAGCTCACCTTCGCCAACCGCGTCTATCGCGAGACCTACGGCGACGACTACCACGGACGCTCCGTGCGCGAATACGCCGGCGAGCAGCGCTATGCCGTGCTGCAGCCGTTCATACGGCGTGCCCTGGCCGGCGAGCGGGTTCAGGTCGAGCGCGCTTTCGTGGACGCAGCCGGGCAAATCAATACCGGCTTGCTGCGCTATTTTCCGGACCGCGACGCCGGCGGGGAGGTCGCCGGTTATTTTGTCTTTCGCGAAGACGTCACCGAGCGCAGACGCGCGGAGGAGGAAATCCGCAAGCTCAACGAGGATCTGGAGCGCCGTGTGCGCGAGCGCACGACCGAGCTGAGCGCCGCCAATGCCGCCCTGCAGGCAGAGGTGAAGGAGCGCCGCCAGGCGGAGGCGGCGGCATTGGACCTTGCCGATCGTCTGCAGAACATGGCGCGCCGTTTGGGGCAGGCGCAGGAGATCGAGCGGCGGCGGCTGGCGGCGGAACTGCACGACGGCGTGTGCTCCAATCTGGCGGCGATCGGCCTCAACCTGGCGCTGCTGCAAAAGCAGCTGCCGCAGGACGGAGGCGCCGGCACGCAGCGGCGCTTGTTCGACCTCATTGCGCTGATCGACGAGACCAAGGCGAACGCGAAGGACATGACGGTCGATCTGCGCCCGCTGCTGCTCGAGGAGCGCGATCTGCTTTCCGCGCTCGAGGAATATGCGCGCAAATTCGAGGGCAGCACCGGCATCGCGGTCGAGGTCAGCGGGGAGAAATCGGGGCGGCGCCTGCCGCCGGAGAAAAAGATTGCGCTGTTCCGCATCGCGCAGGAAGCGCTGACCAATTGCGCCAAGCACGCGCGTGCGAGCGTCGTCGCCATCGAATTGAATGCCGATTCCGATCATCTGCAGATGAGCGTCGCCGACAACGGCATCGGCATCGACCTCGCCGGCATCAGTGGAAGGATGCAGGGGCTGGGGTTGCTGTCGATGCAGGAACGGGCCGAGGCCATCGGCGCCGAGTGGCGGATTGAATCGACACCCGGTAAAGGAACGCGGGTGTCGGTAAAGGTCGATGCCGTTCCGGATTAGTTGCGCCGGCCTCCGACCGGCAGGCCGCGGCGGCTGGCTTCGATCACCGCCTGTGCGCGGCTGCTGACATTGAGCGCACGAAAAATGGCGATGGCGTGGTTCTTGACTGTGCCTTCGGCGAGATTGAGTTCGCGGCAGATCTGTTTGTTCGACATGCCGCGCAACAGACAGGCCAGCACGTCGAGTTGTCTGGGCGAGAGCGCCAGACCGGCCATGGCCTCGCGCGCCGATGCGGCGCGGCCGATCGCGTTTGCCAGTTCCGCTTTTGCGCCGCCGGCGATGGCGGTCGGCAGCGCGATGTTTCCCTTGAGCGCATGTTCAAGGAATTTCGCCAGCAGATCAGTGGGCGAAGACTTGCAGATATATCCGGTTGCGCCGCGCTCGAGCGCGTCGATCACCGTGGCGCGTGTTTCATCGGAGGAAAGGACTACCACCGGCAGGGAGGGAAAGCGCAGCTTGAGTTCCGGCAGCAAGTCGAAGCCGCTCATGCCGGGCATGTGCAGATCCAGCAATACCAGATCGATGTCCGCATGCTGGTCGAGCAGCGCCAGCGCTTCTGCGCCGTTTCCGGCTTCGACGATTTCAATGCTGTCGTCGAGCTCCTTCGCAATATAAGTCACCGCCGCGCGGATCGGCGGATGGTCGTCGCATATCAGAAGCTTGGTGCAGGACATTGCACGGGGTTCCCCACAGAACAATTAATGCCGGACGGCAGTGTGCGGCTGATGCGGCCCGCCGTCGATTGTCCCAGCCCGGCGGCCCGCCGTGCGCATGCCGTAGTCCGTTCGGTCTAGGCCATCGGTCCAGCGTCGCCAGCCGGCTATCGTCGTTATTATCCCATAGCCGGCGAGTCGGCCCCGCCTGAAATGCACTGAAACTGGTCGCGCTCGATGAGCTGAAGTTGCAGGCACGATGGAGAGTTTGCATCCGGTTCCCGGAAGGAGCTGCCTGCGTTGAGGGAACAAAGGGCGTTCTGTGGCTACCCGCGCGTATTCGAGCATTCATTATTTGACCCTGGCCAGCGGCTTGTCGGCCGTGCTTTTCGTCGCTTTCGCCGCGGTATTTTCCTGGGGAACGTGGCAAAGCGAAAAAGCGGCGCAGCTGCGCCAGCTGTCAGACGTGGCGGCGCTGGGTGCGGGGTCTCTGGATTCCTATTTCCGGCATCTGGAAATCGAACTGCAGGAACTGGGCCTGGACCTGGAGGACGGGCCGGGCCGCTTCGACCCGGAACGCACGCGTTCCCTGTTGCAGCGCTTCAGCCGACGTCATCCCGACCTGCGCGACGCCGCGATAGTCGGCATGGACGGCA
>JAKAIH010000345.1 GCA_021825225.1 Pseudomonadota bacterium | reverse complement strand
GTACTGGAGCCTCGACCTGATCGAACGCAATCAGCCAGTCAGCTACTACTATCTCGCAGCCGGCGTGTGCGGCCTGCTCGCCGGCAAATTCTGGCTCGACCGCGTCGATCCGCGCGCCTTCCTCCACCTCTTGAGCGCAAGCGGGGCGTTCGCCGGAACGTTCTACATCCTGAGCCTGCTGCTGCACCTGTGACGCCGCGGCAGCGGACCGTTGCATGCGCCAACCCAAACCTGACAACCGGAGGCACGCTTGAAGACTTTTGACAAACACCTGATCCGATTTCTTATCGTGAGCCTGTGCTATCTCGACGTGGCGATCACGCCGGCGCAAGCCGCGATGATATCGACCTCCAGCATCACCGCTGCAGGCCAGGCCGAATCGCCGCGGCAAAAACTTCTGCGCTATCTCGAGCGCGAGGACGTGCGCGCCGGATTGGAGCAGAAAGGCGTCACGCCCGCGGCGGCCAAGGCGCGCGTCGACGCGCTGAGCGACGACGAGGTAGCGGCTGTCGCCGGCAAGATCGACACGCTGCCTGCGGGCGGCGAATTCATCGGCGCGCTGGTGTTCATATTCGTCCTGCTGCTGATCACCGACATCCTCGGATTCACCAAAATCTACAGCTTCACCCGGCCGGTCAGAAAGTAATCCCTTCCTCCCTGATGGCCGTGCCGGTTTCGCGCCCGCACGCAAGCTGCGGGCGCTTTTCTTTCGGTTTCACGGCAATTGCAGCCGGCGCGGCAACGAGCCGCTGCAGGCGCCAGAGCACGCGTTACGCTCATCAACGGAATTCAGACTTCGATCATGCACGATAGCACCCGGCCCAAGGGCCTGCTGCCGAGTTTGCGGGATATTGTTTCGCACGGGATTATCACCCTGCTTGCGGTGGCGATCGCTTTCTCCCTGCCGCAAGCGGCGCGGTACATACTCTACGAGTGGTGGCCGCTGGTCGAGCGCGACGCCAACCTCCTGCTGGCGACCGAGATCGGCATGGCTTCGGTGCTGGTGCTGCTGTTCAATTTCGCCAAGATCGTGTGGGACAACCGGCAGCGAGTGGCCATGGCCAAGCTGACTGCGCTCGCCTATGCGCGCAACGGCCGCCGCAACTGGTTGTCGCGCCGGCGCGAGCGCGCCCTGGTCAAGCGGCTTTCGGCGGCGCGCGACGCCTACATACTGACGCTGACCGGATACGATACCTTTGTCGAAGACAGCAGCCTGCTGCGCGCCGCGCTGCAATCCGCCTACGAAATTCGCGTCCTGCTGGTCAATCCGGTCGGAGCCGGATTGCGCCGCCGCGTCGATGCGCTGCCCGCAGACATCACCCTGCTGTCCTTCCACAAGGAAATAGAGGCCAGCATCGCCTATCTCGCCGAATTGCGCAAAGCGGGCAAGAACATCACCCTGAAGTTCTACGAGCAGGAGCCGTTCTGGAAAGTGATCGTCCTCGGCGATCATGTCTGGGTGCAGCATTGCCATACCGGTTTCGAGGTGAAGCATCAGCCGGAATATGTATTTGCGCTGCAGCGCCATAATCTGCGCGAGGGCCTGTATGTGCCGTTCTACATGCACTTCCTCGAGCAATGGAACCAGCCCTGCCACCCGGAATACGACTTCGACAGCAATGAGCTGGTCTATCGCGACGGGGCGGGAAACGAATGCGGACGCGCCGCCCTGGGCGTGCCGATCAACGGTGCCGGTTTCCCGGCGGGCTTCGCGCCGCCTGCCCCGGACGAAAAGCCCGCAGCCGGCGCACATCCCCTCACTTGATCGATATGATCGAGCCGCGGTCGATGACGATGATCTTGTCGACCATGCGCTCGGAGTGCTGCAGGTCGGATTCGGACAGGATGACGGACATGCCTTCCTGCTTGAGATCGGCGACGACCTCGACCAGGCGCTGCGCCAGCGCCGGCGCCACGCCTTCGAAGGGCTCGTCGAGCAGCAGCAGCTTGGTGCCGCACATCAATGCGCGCCCGAGCGCGGCGAGCTTCTGCTGGCCGCCGGAGAGCTGCAGGCCCTTGCGCGGCGCGAACTGGCGCAATTCGGGAATCATCTGGTACGCCTTTTCCAGCCGTGCCTGCGCGTCCGGAACAGCCGCAGCCCATGCCGGTACCAGCACGTTCTCCTCGATGGTGAGATCGGGGATCAGGCGGCGGTCCTCGGGCATGTAACCTATGCCCAGGCGCGTGCGCGCATGGGTGGGCGCCGCGATCAGGTCGGCGCCGTTGAAGTCGACCGTGCCGCTGCGGGTCTTGAGCAAGCCCATGATGCTGCGCATCAGCGTCGTCTTGCCGGCGCCGTTGCGTCCGATCAGCCCGGCCATGGTCCCGGTCGGCAGTTCCAGCGAAACGTCGCGCAGGATCTGTACCGACTGGATCGCGACGTTGAGTTTGTCGATCCTAAGCATGGGTCGCGCCCTGCACCTCTGCCATGCGGTGCAGCGCACCGCCGACCACGTAGCGCTTGACCTCGGGGTCGGTCAGCGCAATCTCGGGCGGCGCATCGGCGATGATGCGGCCGTCGTAAAATGCGATGACCCGCTGCGCAAACCGGCTCACGACTTCCATGTCGTGCTCGACGAACAGCACGGTCGCGCCCTCCGCCTTCACCGCACTCATCACCATGTCCATGATGCCGAATTTTTCCTCCGCCGAGACGCCGCTGGTGGGCTCGTCGAGCAGCAGGATCGTCGGCTTGGCGACCATGGTGAGCGCGATGTCGAGCAGCTTGCGCACCCCGCCCGGCAGCACCTGCGCATTCTTGTCGCGGTAGCCGGAAAGGCCGAAGCGCTCGAGAATGCGCTCGGCCACCTGTTCCGCCGGTGCGTCGTGCCCGGGCACGTTCGGCCTTCCGCGCGAAAAGTATCCGCCCAGTCCGGCGTTGCGCAGCACCACCCCCAGCCCCACCATCATGTGCTCGAACACAGTGAGCGAGCTGTAGAGCTGCGGAATCTGAAACGAGCGGCAGATGCCCGCGCGCGTGATCTGGCGCGGCGACAGCGCGGTGATGTCGCGTCCCTGATACACGATGCTGCCGGTATCGGGCTTGATATAGCCGGTGATCATGTTGATGAACGTGGTCTTGCCGGCGCCGTTGGTGCCGATCAGGCCGACCACCGAGTCCTGCTCGATCGCGGCATTGATGTTCATCGCCGCGGTGATCGCGCCGAAATGCTTGTTCAGATCCCGCGCGTCGAGTACGACTGCCATCTCAGGCCGCCTTGCGCCGGGTGAACAAGGACCACAACCCATTGGGCAGAAACACGATCACCAGCAGCAGCGCCGTACCCAGCGACATCTGCCAGGTATTGGGGGAAAGATCGAACGCCACCGTATGGATGATGCCGAAAATCATCGCCCCGAGGAAAGGCGCGACCACGCTGCCGGTGCCGGCGAGGATGGTGATGAAGATGAACTCGCCCGATGTGGTCCAGTACGCCATGTCCGGATCGATGTGCCCCACCGTCGTCGCCGCGAGTGCGCCGCCTATGCCCGACAGCGCCGCCGCGATCACATACATCACGTGAATCGCATTGCGCACCGAGGTGCCCATGTATTCGACGCGGATCTCGTTGTCCTTGATCGCGGGTGCGAGCTGCCCCAGCGGCGTCTTCAGATAGCGATACACCAGGGCGGTGGCAAGCAGGGCCACGCCGCAGCCCACCGCCACGACGACGTAGCGCACCCAGGCTTCCGTGGGGCGCACGCCGAACACCGTCGTGGGCAGCACGTTGAAGCCGTCGGTCGAGCCCAGCGCTTCGTTTTTCACCAGCAGCCCGTAGAGAATCATCGACAGCGCCAGGCTCAGCAGGCCGAAGAATATGCCGCGATAGCGCGCCAGCAGAAATCCGAGGATGAAGGCCACCAGGGCGGCGGCGGCCGCGCCTGCGATCATCTGCACCAGCATGTCGCTGACGCCGAGAACCAGACCCAGGCTGCCTGCAGCGTACGCGCCGACGCAGTAGTACAATGCCTGGCCGAACGACAGCAGCCCGGCGCGCAG
>JAKAIH010000344.1 GCA_021825225.1 Pseudomonadota bacterium | reverse complement strand
GGCAGATGCTGCTCACCACTTACGGCCGCTCCTCCGGCTATTGCGTCGATCCGATCGAGAAGAAGCCGCTCAACCAGTTCTATCCCGGAACCAGCGTGCTCTCCTTCGGCACCGCCGGCTGCAATCTCGCCTGCAAGTTCTGCCAGAACTGGGATATCTCCAAGTCGCGCGACATGGACAGCCTCGCCGACGCGGCCGGGCCGGAGGCGATTGCGCAGGCGGCGCTGAAGCTCGGTTGCAAGAGCGTGGCCTTCACCTACAACGACCCGGTGATCTTCGCCGAATACGCGATGGACGTAGCCGACGCCTGCCACGCCGCCGGCGTGCAGACGGTGGCGGTAACCGCGGGCTACATGCACGCCGAGCCGCGGCGCGAGTTCTATGCCAAGATGGACGCGGCCAACGTCGACCTCAAGGCCTTCACCGACGATTTCTACGTCAAACTCTGCGGCGGCCACCTCGCGCCGGTGCTGGAGACGCTGAAATATCTGAAGCAGGAAACGAAGGTGTGGTTCGAGATCACGACGCTGCTGATCCCGGGCAAGAACGACAGCGATGCCGAAATCGACGCGCTCGCCGCCTGGATCGCACAGGAACTGGGGCCGGAGGTGCCGCTGCATTTCTCCGCCTTCCATCCGGACTGGAAAATGACCGACATCGCGGACACGCCCGCGGACACGCTGACACGCGCGCGCCGGATCGCGCAAAGACGCGGCTTGCATTACGTCTACACCGGCAATGTGCACGACACCGAAGGCGGTACCACCTATTGCCCGCACTGTGCCAAGCCGCTGATCGTGCGCGACTGGTATCGGCTGCTCGATTACCGCGTCAGCGCCGACGGGCATTGCGCGCACTGCGGTGGCGCCGTCGCCGGACGCTATCAGACCTTCGACCTGTCGCAACAGTTCGGCCCGAAGCGGATTCCGGTGCACCTCGCAGCAGCCTAGTCGCCTGCGCTTGCGGCGGCACTTGACTGCGGCCGGGAACTGTATAAAGATACAGGCTCCGCAACCAGCCGAGTGCGCGCCCATGGAAGAGCTGACCTCCAAGCAGCAGGAAATCCTGACGCTGATACGCCGAGCCATCGAAAGCACCGGTCTGCCGCCCACGCGTGCCGAGATCGCCCAGGCCATGGACTACAGTTCGCCCAACGCGGCGGAGGAGCACCTGCGCATGCTCGAGCGCAAGGGCGCGATCGAAATCGTCAAAGGCTCGGCGCGCGGCATTCGCCTCAAGGACGGCGGCGGCATTCCGCTCGTCGGTCGCGTCGCCGCGGGCTCGCCGATCCTCGCAGAGGAGCACATAGAAGCGCATTACCAAGTGGATCCGGCGCTGTTCAAGCCGCGCGCCGACTATCTGCTCAAGGTGCGCGGCATGAGCATGCGCGACGCCGGCATCCTCGACGGCGACCTGCTTGCGGTGCACAAGGCGGGCGAGGCGCGCAACGGCCAGGTGGTGGTGGCGCGGTTGCAGCAGGAAGTGACGGTTAAGCGGCTGCGCCGCCGCGGCGCCATCGTCGAGCTGCTTCCCGAAAACCCCGACTTCGAGACTATCGTGGTCGACACGAAACGCGAGGAATTCGTCATCGAAGGCCTGGCCGTGGGAGTGATTCGCGCCGGCCGCAGCCTGTAGCCGTGGCGTTCCGGCCGCGCAAACGCTTGTTTTTCCGAAGGGTGTTGCACAAAAGCAAAAACTGTATAAAATTACAGGTCAACGGCGGAAGCCCGATTCCCGTTGATGCACTTATTGCCACCGAAACCGAAGGAGATATTCATGGACGATAACAAGACCAAGGCGCTAGCTGCCGCTCTCGCGCAGATTGAAAAGCAGTTCGGCAAGGGTTCGATCATGCGCATGGATTCGGACGCGATCCAGGACGACGTTCAGGCGGTGTCCACCGGCTCGCTCGGTTTGGACATCGCGTTGGGCATAGGCGGGCTGCCGCGCGGCCGCGTGGTCGAAATCTACGGTCCGGAGTCCTCCGGAAAAACGACGCTGACGCTGCAGGTCATCGCCGAAATGCAGAAGGTGGGCGGCACCGCGGCCTTCATCGACGCCGAGAACGCGCTCGACCCGCAGTACGCGCAGAGGCTGGGCGTGAAGGTCGAGGACTTGCTGATTTCCCAGCCCGACACCGGCGAGCAGGCGCTGGAAATCGCCGACATGCTGGTGCGCTCGGGCTCGGTCGACGTCGTGGTCATCGACTCGGTGGCGGCGCTTACGCCCAAGGCGGAAATCGAGGGGGAAATGGGCGAGCCGCAGATGGGCCTGCAGGCGCGCCTGATGAGCCAGGCGCTGCGCAAGCTCACTTCGAACATCAAACGTACCAACACGCTGGTGATATTCATCAACCAGATCCGCATGAAAATCGGCGTCATGTTCGGCAACCCGGAGACCACCACCGGCGGCAACGCGCTCAAGTTCTACGCCTCGGTGCGACTGGACATCCGCCGCATCGGCTCGATCAAGAAGAACGACGAAGTCGTCGGCAACGAGACGCGCGTGAAAGTGGTGAAGAACAAGATGGCGCCCCCGTTCCGCGAAGCCTTGTTCGATATCCTCTACGGCGAGGGCATATCGCGCGAGGGCGAAATCGTGGAACTGGGCGTGAAGCACGGCATCGTGGAGAAATCCGGCGCCTGGTACGCCTACAACAAGGACAAGATCGGCCAGGGCAAGGACAATGCGCGCGATTACCTCAAGGAGCACCCGGAACTGGCCATGGAAATCGAAGCGCGCGTGCGCGAGGCGGTCGGCGTCAACAATCCCGGAGCCAAACCCGCTGCCGCGCTGACTGTCGTCGCGGGGTAATGCCGGGGGCAACACCCCATGGCAAAAAGGGAAATCTCCTTGCGCGAGCGGGCGCTGGCCATGCTCGCGCGACGCGAGCATGGCCGCGCCGAGCTCGCGCGCAAGCTCGCAGCCCATGCCGAATCCGCCGAGCAGATCGAGGCGCTGCTGGACCAGCTCGCCGCGCGCGGCTGGCTGTCGGAGCAGCGCTTCGCCGAGTCGCGCGCTACTGTGCTCGCGCGCAAGTTCGGCAGCCGCAAGATAGAGTACGATCTCAGGAGCCGCGGCGTTGCGGCCGAAGTGGTAGAGCGCACGGTGGACGAGGCGCGGGCGCAGGAACTGGAGAACTGCCGCACCGCCTGGCAAAAAAAATTCGGCGCGCTGCCGCAGGATGCCGCCGAGCGCGGCCGGCAGATGCGCTTTCTCGCTGGACGCGGATTTTCCGCTGAAGCGGTACGCCAGGTGCTCAAGGCCGGAGAAACGGACTGATGTCGGGTAGCGAAAATTCCCTGGACGGCTGGCGCGAGGAAATGCGTTCGGCCTACCTCTATCGCGCGATGGCCGAAGCCGAGGCCGGCACGCCGCGTGCGGGCCTGTTTAGCGGGCTTGCGTTAGAAGCCGAGAACCAGGCGCGCATCTGGGCAACTCAAGCCGGTGGCGCACCACCTGAATTTGCCCCCGATCTGCGCGCGCGCATGGTCGCCGCGCTGGTGCGCCGCCACGGTCCGCGTCCCCTGCGCGCGGTGCTGGTGGCGATGAAAGTGCGCGGCTTGTCGGTGTATTCGCACGCTGCGCCGGGCCATCCCTTGCCGACCACGCTGGAGGAGGTAGGCAAGCGCCACCGCGGTATTAGCGGCGGCGGCAATCTGCGCGCCGCGGTGTTTGGTGTCAACGACGGACTGGTTTCCAACGCGAGCCTGATCCTGGGGGTGGCCGGTGCTTCGGCCGGGAATTCGATCATCCTGCTCTCGGGCGTGGCCGGACTGCTCGCCGGCGCATTCTCTATGGCGGCAGGCGAGTACGTGTCGGTGCGTTCGCAGCGTGAAATGTTCGAGCATCAGATCGGCCTGGAGCGCGACGAATTGGCGCAATATCCGGAGGAGGAAGCGGAGGAATTGGCCCTTATTTACGCCGCGCGCGGGCTTGCGCGCGAGGACGCGTTGAAGCTGGCGAAGGCCATCATCGCCGATCCGGCCCAGGCGCTGGATA
>JAKAIH010000343.1 GCA_021825225.1 Pseudomonadota bacterium | reverse complement strand
GTTTCGGCCGCAGCGGGCGCAGCGGCGCGGATGCTCTCGTATGCGCCGCGCACGGCAGCGCCAGGCGGTGCTGCCGCCGGTCCGGGCGGCGCGGAAAACATGGCTTGATAGGCGGCCGCCGGCTGCTCCACGCCCAGGCTCGCCTGATAGGACATGCGCCGCAAATCCATGCTGCCCGCTGCGGGCAGTGGCTGAACCGTAGCGGCCGCAGTCTGCGCCGCGCTGCCCGAGAGCGCTTTGCTCACGGCATGAAACACGAACTGGTGAATGGCGCGGGCGTCGCGAAAGCGCACCTCGGTCTTGGCCGGATGCACGTTCACGTCCACGCCCAGCGGATCGAGTTCGAGGAACAGCACATAGGCCGGATGGCGATCGCCGTGCAGCATGTCCTGATAGGCCTGGCGCAGCGCGTGCGCAAGCAGCTTGTCGCGCACGAAACGGCCGTTGACGAAGGCGAACTGGGCGTCGCGCGAACTGCGCGAGAACGCGGGCGAGCCGGCAAGGCCGGAAAGCCGCAGGCCGGAGCCGCCCTCCTCGAGTGCGCGCGCGGCACCGGCGAATTCCTCGCCCGCCACTGCTGCGATGCGCCGCGCGGCAGTGCCCGCAGGCAGGTGCGAGACCACCCGGCCGTTGTGCTTCAGGCTGAACGCGACATCGGGCCTGGATAGCGCGATGCGCTTGTACACATCCTCGCAATGCCCGAACTCGGTCGCCTCGGTGCGCAGGAATTTGCGCCGCGCCGGCGTGTTGAAATACAGGTCGCTGACTTCGACGCTGGTGCCGACCGGATGCGCCGCAGGCTGCACCGCGCCCTGCGCTCCGCCCTCGGCACTTAGGCTCCACGCATGGGGCGACCCGGCGCTGCGCGTAGTGAGCACGACGCGCGCGACGGAGGCGATCGAGGCCAGCGCCTCGCCGCGAAAACCGAGCGAGCGCACCTGTTCGAGATCATCCAGACTCGCGATCTTGCTGGTGGCATGGCGCGCAAATGCCAGGGGCAGATCCGCGGCATCCATGCCGCGACCGTTGTCCGTCACCTTGAGCTGCTTGATGCCGCCTTGCATCAGATTGACGCTGATCTCGCCGGCGCCGGCATCGAGGCTGTTCTCGAGCAGCTCCTTCAGTACCGAAGCCGGCCGTTCCACCACTTCGCCGGCAGCGATCTGGCTGATCAGGGTATCTGGAAGAAGTCGGATCGCGGGCATGGCGGCACTTTTTTGAGCGGCCAAGTATACCGGGATCGGGCCAGAGCCTGTTTACCTTCAGCGCATGTGCGCGATGAAGGTAAACAGCCCCCGGCTTGCGGTAAGATGGCGCCTGTTTCAGGAAGCCGATGATGGAATTGCTGTTATATCTCTGGGACCTGGTGGTCCACCTCGATACGCACCTTGCCAGCCTGCTGCAGCAGTACGGCGTCTGGGTCTATCTGCTGCTGTTCCTGATCGTATTCTGCGAAACCGGTTTGGTGGTTACCCCGTTTCTGCCGGGGGATTCGCTGCTGTTCGTGGCAGGCACGCTATGGGCTGCGGCCGGGCTCAACGTGCATGTGCTCGCCGCCCTGCTCGTCGGCGCCGCCATACTGGGGAACACGACCAATTACTGGATCGGGCGCTACCTCGGCCCGAAGGTCTTCCACTGGGAGGATACGCGCTGGTTCAACCGGCGCGCGCTTGAGCGCACGCACCAGTTCTACGAACGCCATGGGGGCAAGACCATAGTCATCACCCGCTTCGTGCCCATCATCCGCACCTTCGCTCCTTTCGTCGCCGGCGTCGGCAGCATGAGCCACGCGCGCTTCCAGCTGTTCAACGTCACCGGGGGCCTGCTGTGGGTGGCGAGCCTGCTCTATTCCGGATTCTTCTTCGGCAATATCGCGTTCATCCGCAACAACCTGACGCTGGTGATATTCGGCATCATCGGTTTGTCGCTGGCGCCCATGCTGCTCGCCTACGCGCAGCACCGGCTGCACCGCGCCTGAGCGCGGGACGCGCGCTCAATCGGCCTTGTCGAGGGCGGCCACGGTGGACCGGGACAGGGGCGGGTTCTTGGTGAAGTAGCGCTTGATGCCCTTGAAAATCGCCTGCGCCATTTTCTCCTGGTAAGCCTCGTCGTTCAGCTTGCGCTCCTCGTCCGGATTGCTGATGAAGGCAGTCTCGACCAGGATCGAGGGAATGTCGGGGGCTTTGAGCACGGCGAAGCCGGCCTGCTCGACTCGGCCCTTGTGCAAATCGTTGACCCCGCCCAGTTCGGACAGCACCGCCTTGCCCAGTTTCAGGCTGTCGTTGATCTGCGCCGTCAGGCTCAGGTCGGCGAGCGTCATGGCCAGATAGCGATCCTTTACGTTGAGGTCGACACCGCCGATCAGATCGGCATCGTTTTCGCGCTTGGCGAGCAATTTTGCCGCGGTGCTGGTGGCGCCGCGTTCGGACAGCGCGAATACCGAGGAACCGCGCGCATGCGACCCGACGAATGCGTCGGCATGCACCGACACGAACAGGTCGGCGTGCACCCTGCGCGCTTTTTGCACGCGCACCTGCAGCGGGATGAAATAGTCGCCGTCGCGAGTGAGCACGGCGCGCATATTGGGCTCGGCGTCGATGATGGCCTTGAGTTTTCTCGCGATGGTGAGCGTCACGTTCTTTTCGCGGCTGCCCCCGCGGCCCTTGGCACCCGGATCCTCGCCGCCGTGTCCCGCATCGACGACGATGGTCACCAGGCGCGACACCACCGGTTTGGCCCTGACGGCTGGTTCCGTCTTGCCCGAAGGCGCGGGCCCGGCCTCGGGCGCGGCTGCGTCCGGCGTCGCGGGCAAGGCAACTTCCGTTGTCGACGCGCCCGTCCCGGCCTTCACTTCCGGCTTCTGCAGCAGCGCCATGAGCGGATCGATCGGCACCAGCGGATAGACGTCGAGCACCAGTCGATGGCCGTAGTCGCCTACCGGTTCGAGCGTGAAAATCTGCGGCTTGACCTCGGTCTTGAGGTCCAACACCACACGCACCACGCCCGGCTTGTAACGGCCGGCGCGCATCTGTCCGATGTAGGGGTCGCTGGGCAGGATCTTGCCGCTGATTTCCCGCTGCACGCTGTCGAAATCCACGCCCTCCAGATCGAGCACCAGGCGGTCCGGATTTTTCACCAGCAGCAATTCATGCCGGATCGGCTGCGAGGCTTCTATGGTAATGCGGGTGTAATCCTGCGCCGGCCAGACGCGTATCGCGCTGATGCGCTCCGCCGCCCCGGCGTTGGCGATAAACGCAAAGACCAGTAGGACGAGTGTGCTGAATATTTCCGCAAGCCTAGGCTTGCCGCTGGAGGCGGGACCGTTCAGGGCGGCAGTTGCGACAATCGGTTCAAACATGATTTGCCACTTTCGGTTCCGGCGCGAATGCTCAGGTCACGCCCGTCGCCGGCGAACTCGAGCACGATGTCGAGATCGGCGGGGGGCAATAAACCGGCCGCCTTTTCCGGCCATTCGACCAGGCAAACGGAGGCGTCGCTGAAGTATTCGCTGAAGCCCGCATCACGCCACTCCTTCGGGTCTCGGAAGCGATAAAAATCAAAGTGGTACAAGTTTAACCTAGAAACCGAATAAAGTTCAACCAGGGTATAGGTTGGGCTCTTTACCCGCCCGGTATAGCCCAGACCGCGCAGCAGGCCGCGCGCCAGCGTGGTTTTGCCGCTGCCGAGGTCGCCATGCAGGTAGAGTGACAAGCCGGGCACGAGCACTTGCGCCAGACGCGCGCCCAGTGCGCGCGTCGCGGCCTCGTCGGGCAAATACATTTTGAGCATGCTGCAGTTATGACGCGCTTCGATTGAACATCGGGGATACAGCCGGCAAGGGCACTACGCTTTGGACCCTCTTATATCACGCGGCATCACTCGCGACAGCGTTCGCAGATACCACTCCCGCTGATGCGATTGACCTGACCACCCGCCCGGTGGCTCTGGCAAGCCAGCGGAAGTCCCGCCTTGTATTGAAATCGATTCTTAGCGCCTGATACTCCGTC
>JAKAIH010000342.1 GCA_021825225.1 Pseudomonadota bacterium | reverse complement strand
CGCTGGCGCTATGACGGCAAACTTTACTGATGCAGGCCGACGCGCGACGTTCGGATAAAGCCTGCGTCTTCCGTATAATGCCGGCGTCCACCCGCTAGTTGGCCGAACATGCCGGAGATACTGGTCCTGTATTACAGCCGCCGCGGCGCCGTCAGGGAAATGGCGCGCCTGGTGGCGCGCGGCATCGAGCAGGTCCCGGGCGTCAGCGCGCGCCTGCGCACGGTGCCTCCGGTAGCGAGCGTGACCGCGGTGGCGCAGCCGCCGGTACCCGAGGCCGGCTCCCCCTACTGCGAACTCGCGGATCTCGAGCACTGCGCCGGCATCGCACTGGGCAGTCCGACGCGCTTCGGCAACATGGCGGCGCCGATGAAGCATTTTTGGGATGGGACCGGCGCACTCTGGCTCAAAGGCGCGCTAGCGGGCAAACCGGCCGCGGTATTCACCTCGACCAGCAGCCTACACGGCGGACAGGAAACGACGCTGCTGTCGATGATGCTGCCGCTAATGCACCACGGCATGCTGATCGTCGGCCTGCCCTACACCGCGCCCGAGCTGTCCACGACCGAGAGCGGCGGCACTCCGTATGGCGCCAGCCACGTCGCCGGCGGCGCCAGCGACCGGCCGCTCAGCGCCGAGGAAAAAGCCCTGTGCATCGCGCTCGGCAAGCGCCTGGCCAGCGTCGCGGTCAAGCTCGGTTCCTGATTTGCAGAAAGCCCTCTACCTCGGCGCCTGCGCCAGCCTGCTGGCCTTGGTGTTCCTATGCCTGGCCTGGGAACTGTGGCTCGCGCCGCTGCGACCCGGCGGCTCCTGGCTCGCGCTCAAGGCCTTGCCCCTGCTCACGCCGCTGATGGGCATACTGCACGGCAGGCGCTATACGTATCAGTGGGCATCGATGCTGGTTCTTGCCTACTTCGCCGAGGGCGTGACGCGCGCCTTCGGTGATGGCGGCACGAGCGCGGCGCTGGCCTGGGCCGAGGCGCTGCTGGCGCTGGCCTTCTTCGTCAGTGCCGTCCTCTACGCCCGACTGACGCGCCTGTCCCAGCCGCGCGCCGGCGGGCCCTGAGCGCACGGTTCAGCAATACCGAAATAGCTTC
The DNA here is from genome assembly GCA_021825225.1 of Pseudomonadota bacterium. Taxonomy (GTDB): domain Bacteria; phylum Pseudomonadota; class Gammaproteobacteria; order Burkholderiales; family SG8-39; genus 2-12-FULL-64-23. The sequence goes on along the minus strand of JAKAIH010000342.1, from coordinate 2,932 downwards.
GGACATAGCGGAGGAAGAGAGGATGCATCCCCTCCTCCTTGAAATGACGTCTACAGCTGCGGGTTGATGCGCTCCACCTTGCTGTGCAGCTTGTTGAGCGCCGACAAATACGCTTTGGCCGAGGCCACGACGATGTCGGTGTCGGCGCCGACGCCGTTGACAATGCGGCCTGCCTTTTGCAGCCTGACGGTGACTTCGCCCTGCGACTCGGTGCCCTGGGTGACGGCATTCACCGAGTACAGCATCAGTTCGGCTTCGCTCTTGGCGACGCTCTCGATCGCTTTGAATGTGGCGTCCACCGGGCCGTCGCCCTCCGACTCCGCGCTGTGCTCGATGCCGCTCTCGGCCAGCACCACGTGCGCATGCGGCCGCTCGCCGGTGCCGCTCGCCTGATTCATGTCGACCAGCTTCCAGTGCTCGCTTTGCGCGGCGACCGCCTCGCCCGAAAGCAGGGCGTGGATGTCCTCGTCGAATATCTCGTGCTTCTTGTCGGCCAGGTCCTTGAAGCGGGCGAAAGCGGCATTGATTGACTGATCCGATTCGAGCGCTATGCCCAATTCCTTCAGGCGCGCCTTGAACGCGGTGCGGCCGGAGTGCTTGCCCAACACCAGCTTGTTCGCGTTCCAGCCCACATCCTCGGCACGCATGATTTCGTAGGTTTCGCGGCTCTTGAGCACGCCATCCTGATGGATCCCGGCTTCGTGCGCAAACGCATTGGCGCCGACGATGGCCTTGTTCGGCTGTACCGGGAAACCGGTGATGCCGGACACCAGCTTGGACGCAGGCACGATCTGCGTCGTGTCGATGCGCGTGTCGCAGGGGAAGACATCCTTGCGCGTGCGCACCGCCATGACGATTTCCTCAAGCGAGCTGTTGCCGGCGCGCTCGCCCAGGCCGTTGATGGTGCACTCCACCTGGCGCGCGCCGGCCATCACTGCTGCGAGCGAATTGGCTACCGCCAGGCCGAGATCGTTGTGGCAGTGGACCGACCAGACCGCCTTGTCCGAATTGGGAATGCGTTCGCGCAGAGTGCGGATCAGCGCCCCGAACTGCTCCGGCAGAGTGTAGCCCACGGTATCCGGAATGTTGACCGTCCTTGCTCCTTCCTTGATCACCGCCTCGAGCACGCGGCAGAGGAAATCGACCTCCGAGCGCCCGGCATCTTCCGGCGAGAACTCCACATCGTCGGTGAACCTGCGCGCGAAACGCACGGCGTTGACGGCGTCGGTCAACACCTGGTCCGGTGTCATGCGCAGCTTCTTTTCCATATGGATCGGAGAGGTGGCGATGAACGTGTGGATGCGTCCGGACTTCGCCGGTTTGATCGCCTCCGCCGCACGTGCGATGTCCTTGTCGTTGGAGCGCGACAGGCCGCATACCGTGCTGTCCTTGACGATTTCCGCAACCGCGCGCACCGCCTCGAAATCGCCGTTCGATGCAGCCGGAAAACCCGCCTCGATGACGTCCACGCGCATTTTCTCCAGCAGGCGGGCGATGCGCAGTTTCTCCTCCTTGGTCATGGAAGCGCCGGGGCTCTGCTCGCCGTCGCGCATGGTGGTATCGAATACGATCAAGTGGTCCTTCATCTAAGCCTCCTGTGAACAAACGCAATCAAGGATGGAACAATGCCTGCCTGCGCCTGGGTGGCGCGGGAGTCAGACAAAACGCAAATTGTGGGTTGGGTTATGTGCGCGCGGGGCGCAGCAGCAGGCCGGCCAGCAGAGGCAGGCTGCTAAGGAAAACGGTAAAGACTGTGGTGTTGGGAACCATGGCGAGCAATATATCGGCTTTCCTGCGATTAGGCAATACTCCGCTTTTTGCGCCAGCTCCACCCCCACACCACGTAGCCCGACAGCGAGTAGGCGACGAACATGAGGAACAGCACCGTCGGCGGATGGGTGGAGATCAGGATTACGACGAACACCACCAGCAACAGCGCCCAGAACGGCACGCTGCGTCTGAAGTTGATGTCCTTGAAGCTGTAGAAAGGAATGTTGCTCACCATGGTGATGCCGGCAAACAGCGTGATGATGCATGCGATCCAGCGCATGGTGCCCACCGCTTCGATCTTGAAATCGTCAACCACCCAGATGAAGCCTGCGACCAGCGCAGCGGCAGCCGGGCTGGGCAGCCCCTGAAAATAGCGCTTGTCCACCACGGCGAGATTGGTGTTGAAGCGCGCCAGCCGCAGCGCCGCCCCGGCACAATAGACGAACGCGGCGATCCAGCCGATGCGATCCATGCTTTTGAGCGCCCATTCGTACATCACCAGCGCCGGCGCCGCTCCGAAGGACACCATGTCGGAGAGGCTGTCGTACTCGGCGCCGAATGCGCTTTGCGTGTGGGTCAGGCGCGCGACGCGCCCGTCCAGGCCGTCCAGAACCATCGCAATGAAAATGGCCACGGCTGCCTGCTCGAAGCGCGCGTTCATCGCCTGCACGATGGCGTAGAAGCCGGCGAACAGCGCCGCGGTAGTGAACAGATTGGGCAACAGGTAGATGCCGCGGCGGCGCATTTCGGCGTTAAGCAGCGGCTTCTTGCGCTTGTAGACGGGCATCGCGTCAGCTATTCCAAACAGGCCAGAACCGTGCTCGAAGCATACACCTTGTCTCCCAGCGCCGCCTTAATGCGCGCACCCGGCGGCAAGTACACGTCGACACGTGAACCGAAGCGGATGAAGCCGTAACGCTGCCCGCGCGCGAGCTTGTCGCCTGCCTTGACGTAACACAGGATGCGCCGCGCGATCAGCCCCGCCACCTGCACGCAGACGACATCTGCGCCGGCGTCGGCGTGGATCCACAGGGCGTTGCGCTCGTTTTCGCTCGAAGCCTTGTCCAGCGCGGCGTTGACGAAACTTCCGGCGTGGTACCAGACCTGTTTCACTTCGCCGTCCACCGGAGCGCGGTTGGAGTGCACGTTGAACACGTTCATG
>JAKAIH010000341.1 GCA_021825225.1 Pseudomonadota bacterium | reverse complement strand
TCTCGATCACGCCGCAATGCACACCGCCGTGGACGATGCCGTAGCCCTGGTGGTGCTTTTCGGCCACCTCCCACTCGCAGGTGACCTCCTCGGGCGTGGCGCTGAGTATCACGATGCCCATCTCCTTCACCCAGCCGGGAAGGGCGTTGATCATGGCGGCGAAATCCGTAGTCATTGTTTCCTCGATTGCAGTTGAGCCTGGCGTCGATTCGACCCCCGCGATAGTACCCTTGAACCGCTCTCAGCCGATGCTTTCCAGCAGGTGATCGACCCCGGGGTAGTCCTGGCGCGCGATCACGTATTTGCCGGCGAAGGCTCCCCATTTCCTGCCGTGGCGAAAGGCGTCGAGAAATCCTTCAGCATCCACCACGCGCCTGCCGCCGATGCTGTCGACGCCCCGGTCGAACAAGGGATCGGGAACACAGCCGGCGGTGGGCCCGACGATGGCAATGTGGCGCGCATTGCGGCAGGCTGCAAGCACGTCATCGAGCGTGTCGTTGAGCATCACGCTGCAGGTGCTGAGCACTTTGTCGCAAGTCGCGAGACCGGCCGGGTCCAGCGTCACGCGATAAGTCTCGCGCTCGCCGGCGAGCTCCGGCCTGAGTTCCAGTACGGTAAGCCGCGCGCCGGACGCGTTGACCTGCGCCAGCAGCGGCCGGAACAGTCCGATCATGCCGATATGCTCGCCGCTCCCGGGCTCGATTTCGCCGAGCGAGTCGTCCGTGGCCGGCGGCGTCCAGTGCGCGCGCGAAAACAGCTGCTGCGACAGCGCGTTGATCGCGGCGAAGCCGAGTGCCTTGGCGGCGGGATCGCTTCCGGCATAGCCGCGCGCCAGCGCCGCCGCCTCCATGCCGGCGAGCGCGCCCGCGTCGGGGCGCGCGCGCAGCAAGGCTTCCGTCGCGCCGAGCTTCAGGAAGGAAAAGCCGATCGATCCGTCCTCCAGCTCGAGTGCGCAGAATTCGGCTTCCTTTGCCGCACTCGCCGGCGGCAGATGCAGCGCGCGCACGCGCGGGCGGCCGAGCCGCGCCGCGATGCGCTCGGCCAGGGCCACATAGAGCCCGGTGATCGCAGTCATCGATGCGCCGGTGCTCATGCGCCGCGCCGGGGAGAGCGCAGTGCGCCGGGAAAATACATCGCGGTGAGGCTCTTGGAGTGCACCGGCGAATCCGCGTCGGCGCCGCCGTAGCGGCGCCAGTCGCGCACCCAGAATATGTCGTCGGCCAGCTCCAGCATGCCCAGGGTTTCGCGGTCGCCGATCAGCACGCCCTGAATCCTGAGGCCGAGTTCCGCTTTGGCGCGCGCGGTTGCGCGCGCAGTCTCGGGTGTGGCACCGAACTCGCCGTCCGAGGCGATGAGCAGATCGGCCAGTTGCCAGTGCTCCTCGGCCAGCCGCGCGAGGACGCGTTCGAGCGGGCCGCAGATGTCCGTGCCGCCGCGAAATCCCTGGCCGAGGAACTGCGCCAGCTGCTCGATGCCGCCCGAGTCCAGGCCGAGCTCCAGTTCCACGATTTCGTCCGGGCCGCCGAAGGCGTAGGCGCGACAGGCGCGCCCTTGCGCGTGCGCGCTGCGCATCGCTTCGAGCACCAGCGCTTTCGCCACGGCCTCCGCGCCGCCCTGCATCGAGCCGGAGGTGTCGACGCAGATCAGCATCGGCCCCGCTTCCATGCGCTGCTCCGGCTGGCGCTGCGGCCCCGGCCGCCAGACAGGCATGGGCTCCTGTACCGTTTCGCGCATGCGCTCGTCTTCCTCGTAGCTGAGCAGGCTGCGCTCGGCATGATGCGCGTGCCATACCAGGCGCAGGCGCCGGTGCGTCAACAGCATGGTCTCGGAAGGCAGCATGCGCGCGATGCGGCCGGAGCGGTAGACGCCGCGCGTATCTCCGGGCATTTCCGGGACGCGCGTGACGCGCACGCCGCTACGCGGCGCGGCGGATTGCTCCATCAGCTGCAGCTCGGGCCGCGTCGATTCGTCCGCCTGCTCCGCAGGCTGCGCGCGGCCCAGATGCCGTATCAGCTGCGCCAGCCCGGGCAGCGCCTCGAGCAGGCGCCGGATGCGCACGATTTCCGCCCAGCCTTCGCTCCTGAGCAAGCCGCGCAGGCGATCCCAGTTGATGTTCTTGAGGATGTCCCCGGTGGTGCCGAACACCGCCTCCAGCTCTTCCAGCAGCCCGCGACGTTCCTGCCAGTCTTCGGCAAACGCGGCCAGGGCCTTCGCCTTCGCCGCGGCCGCGCTGTCGCCGCGGTCGACGTAGTCGACGATCAGATCGAGATGCCACAGCATCGAGGCGAGGACCTGGTCTGCGAGTTCGCCGCGGTCGCGGCACAAGGCAGGCAGGCCCAGGCGCTGGAAAATCGTGTGCAGCTCGGCCGCGAACTCCATATCGGGCCAACGCGCGTCCAGCGGAACCGGCAAGCCGCCCGCAAGCAGCGCTGTGCGCAGGTCCGCCAGCGCGTGCAGCCTGGGTTCGAGCGTACCCTGCGAATTGATCATGCTCCCCAGCCAGAGGCTGCGCGGCAGACGCTCGAGCGCCGCCAGCCGCGCCTCGCGCTGTTCGAACAGCAGCGGCCGGATTTCGCTGCCAGCAGCGTTCATGACTCGAGCGCTTCGTGCGCCACCGGCTCGGGCCGCGTGCCCGGATCGACCGCCAGGCGCGGCAGCGCGGCGAATGCGGCGCGCGCTTGTGCCACGCGCTCGGCGAGCGCGGCGAGCGCGAGCTGCGTCGCCTCAAGCTTGGCGCCAACCCGCCGCGCAAATTCGCGGTCCAGCCACAGGCTTTGCGCCGCGTAGGCGGCAAGCTCGGCGCGCCGCGCGCCGAGTTCTTCGGCATAACCGGCGATGCGCGCCGTCAGCTCGTCGATCTGGCGCAGCCGGGCGCCGATGTGCGTTTCCCCGTAGCGGCGGCGGCGCGTGTAGCGCATGCGCGCCACCTGGGACGCGCCCTTGGCGTCGTGCACGCGCTCATCCGGGGCGGTGCTGAATTTGAGCCTGCCGGAGGCATCGTAGTCGAGATCGTCGGCTTCCTGCTCCAGTGCGGCCTGTGCCTCGAATGCTTCCACCACGCGGGTGAGGCGCGGCGGCGCGAGCGCCTCGCGCACACCGAGCCTGGCCAACAGCCAGTCGCGCACCGCAGCCTGGCCTGCGGCATCGTGCGCAGTACACCAGGGCAGCAGCCACAGGTCCCACAGACACAGTTCGGCGCGCCCTTCGGTGGCGGCGGCGACCTTCAGCAGCCACGCGATTTTCACCCAGCGCCGGTCCGAAACATAGATCTGCCCGCCTTCGAGGTGCGCTCGCAGTTCGGCCAGCAGCTGCGCCACCTCTGCGGTGACATTCACTGCGCCGGCGGCTTGTGTGATCGCCTCGCGCTCGCCCGGCGTGAGTGCGCCTGCGACCTGCGCGCCGCCGTGGCCTTCGAGCGCCATCAATTTCCGAAAGCCGTCGGCGCTGACCGGCCCGACCGGCAGGCGCACGAGGAAGCGGTCGAAAAACGCCTCCGCCACCTCGTCAGCGGGCACTGCGTTGGTCGCGCCGATGACGCTGATCAGCGGACAGGACTGGCGGCCCGCGCCGTTGTCGAATTTGCGTTCGTTCAGCAGCGTGAGCAAGGCGTTGAGGATGGCGCTGTTCGCCTTGAACACCTCGTCGATGAAGGCGATCGACGCCTGCGGCAGGTAGCCGGCCGTCTGGCGCTCGTAGCGATCCTGCTCCAGGGCGCTGATGGAGAGCGGGCCGAATAATTCCTCCGGCACGGAAAAGCGCGTGAGCAGGCGCTCGAAGTACAGCGCGTCTTCGAAGGCGAGGTGCAGGCGCCGCGCGAGTTCGCTCTTGGCCGTGCCGGGAGGGCCGATCAGCAGGGTATGCTCTCCCGCGAGTGCGACCAGCAGCGCCAGACGCACCTGCCGGCGGCGCTCGACCAGGCCATCCTCGAGCGCATCGAGCAGATCGGCCAGTCGTTTGCCGAGCGGGCGCATATGCGTGTTCATCGCCATATGATACCCGCGCTCACTGCTGTCCGGACGTTGAGCGA
>JAKAIH010000340.1 GCA_021825225.1 Pseudomonadota bacterium | reverse complement strand
CCCGGCGAGATCGTATTCCCCGGCGGGATACATGCTGGGCATTTCCGCGGTCTCCCCGCCGATCAGCGCACAGCCGGCCAGTTCGCAGCCGCGCGCGACGCCCTTGATCACGTCGGTGGCGCTGGCGACGTCGAGCTTGCCGCAGGCGAAGTAATCGAGGAAGAACAGCGGCTCGGCCCCCTGCACCAGCACGTCGTTGACGCTCATCGCGACCAGATCGATGCCCACCGTATCGTGGCGATTCAGGTGGAACGCCAGCTTGAGCTTGGTGCCGACGCCGTCGGTGCCCGCCACCAGCACCGGTTCGCGGTACTTCTTCGAGATTTCGACCAGCGCGCCGAAGCCGCCGATACCGGTGAGTACCTCGGGCCGCATGGTGCGCTTGGCAAAAGGCTTGATCGCCTCGACCAGGGCGTCGCCTGCGTCTATGTCCACGCCGGCGTCGCGGTAGGACAGGGATTTTTCAGGGGGAGTGTTCAAGATTTGTATGTTTGGCGAGATACGGCTACAGTTTTGGGCTTTGCAGCGCAAAGTCTACTCGAAATGACGCCCAAAATCCTGGCCGAGGCGAACAATCTGTGGTGGCTCGTCCCCGCCGCGCTGCTGCTCGCGCTGCTTTATTTTCTGAGCCCGATACTGGCGCCTTTCCTGTTTGCGGCCATCCTCGCCTATATCAGCAATCCGGCGGTGAGCTGGCTCGCGCGCCACCGCGTGCGGCGCGCGCTGGGCGCGGTGCTGGCGATGCTGGTTCTGGCCGGGCTGCTGGTGCTGTTGCTGCTGATCCTGCTGCCGCTGTTCGTCAAGGAGACGAGTCTGCTGTCGGAGCGCCTGCCGGGGCTGCTGCTCCAGATCAACGACCAGCTGCTGCCCTGGATCAAGGCCAGGTTCGGCGTCGAACTGCAATTCGACCTGGCCGCACTGATGAACCTCATACACCAGAACCTGCAGGGCGCGGACGGTCTGGGAATGAAACTGCTTGCCTCGCTCAAGATCGGCGGCCTCGCCCTCCTCGGGTTTGTCGTCAATCTGCTGCTGGTGCCGGTGGTGTTGTTCTACTTGCTGCGCGACTGGGACTCGCTGCTGGCGCGGATCAATGCGCTGCTGCCGCGGCGCTGGCACTGGCAACTCACCAGCATCGCCCGCGAGATCGACGCGGTACTGGCCGAGTTCCTGCGCGGGCAAATCGCGGTCATGCTGCTGATGAGCCTGTTCTATGTCCTCGGCCTGTGGCTGGCCGGACTGGAATTCGCGCTGCCCATCGGCATCATCACGGGCATGCTGGTGTTCGTGCCCTACGTCGGCATGCTTACCGGACTGCTGCTGGCGACCCTCGCGGCCCTGATGCAGTTTCCCGGCGTGAACGGCGTCATCCCGGTATGGATAGTCTTCGGCATCGGCCAGGCACTCGAAGGCATGCTGGTGACGCCGCTGCTGGTGGGCAAGCGCATCGGACTGCATCCGGTGGCGGTGATTTTCGCCTTGCTCGCCTTCGGCCAGATCTTCGGCTTTTTCGGTGTGTTGCTGGCCTTGCCCGCGAGCGCAGCCCTGCTGGTGGGGCTGCGCCATCTGGGCAGGCAGTATCTCGACAGCAGCCTGTACAAGAAATGATGCAGCAACTGCTACTGCAGCTGGCGCCGCCGCCTGCGCCCACGCTGGACAACTTCGTTCCAGGCCGCAATGCCGCGGCGCTGCAGGCGCTGCGCGACATCGCCGGCGGATCGGCAGGTGAACGCTTCGTCTACCTGTGGGGCGAGCCCGGCAGCGGTCGCACGCACCTGCTGCGCGGCCTGGCGCAGGCGGCGCGCGCGCGCCAGGCGCTGTATCTCGACGGGGCGCCGCAAGGCGAATTAGCGGACGACAGCGTGATCGCCATCGACGAAGTGCAGCGCCTGGCCGCGGGCGATCAGATCAGGCTGTTCGACCTGTACAACCGCGTGCGCGCCGGCAGCGGCGCCCTGGTCGCCAGCGGCGACGCCGCGCCGGCGCAGCTCGCGCTGCGCGCCGACCTGGGCAGCCGGCTCGCCTGGGGCCTCGCGTTCCAGCTGCACCCCCTGTCCGACGCCGAAAAGGCCGCGGCGCTGCGCGCGCATGCGCAGGCGCGTTCGCTCGCGCTGGGCGAAGATGTCATCGCCTACCTGCTGCAGCATGCGCCGCGCGACATGGCGAGCCTGATCGGGATTCTCGATGCGCTGGACCGCCATTCGCTCGAGCAAAAGCGCCCCATTACCCTGCCCCTGGTCAGGAACGCACTGGATTCGATGAAACAAGGATTCGCCTGAGCGCAACGGCGACAAAGGAACTGCATTGGAACTGGTTCTATACGATCTGGACAACACCCTGCTGGCCGGCGACAGCGACTACGAATGGGCGCAATTCCTGATCGATCAGGGCGTGCTTGAGCGCGCGACTTACGAAGAGCGCAATCAGGAATTTTTCGACCAGTACAAGGCCGGCCGGCTCGACATCTACGCCTTCCTCGACTTCCAGCTGGCGCCGCTGGCGCAATACCCGCGCGCGCAGCTCGATGCCTGGCACCGGCAGTTCATGGAGCAGAAAATCCTGCCGCTCATCTCTGCTGCCGCGCGCCGGCTGGTGCAGCACAGCCTCGAAGAGGGCCATCTGTGCGCCATCGTCACCGCCACCAATTCCTTCGTCACTGCGCCGATCGCGCGCGAATTCGGCGTGCCGCATCTCGTCGCCACCGAGCCCGAGCAGGTCGACGGCAGATTCACCGGCAAGGTGCACGGTACGCCCTGCTTTCGCGAGGGCAAGGTGACCCGGGTGGAACAGTGGTTGGCAGGGCTGGGCCGGCGCTGGACGGATTTTTCCGAATCACGCTTCTACAGCGACTCGCACAACGATCTGCCCTTGCTGCAGCGGGTCACGCGCCCGATCGCGGTCCGCCCCGACCACCCGCTGAAGCAGGCGGCGCTGGCGCGCGGCTGGGAGGTGATCGCGCTTGATTAGCACGGCGCACGCTCGCGAGGGGGATTTACGCCCCGAAGGAAGTCCCCTTGGGGGACAAGGGGGGTGTCCCCTCCTGGTTCGTGGGATGATGCCATTTCCTGTGTCGAAGACGCCTTGCCTGCTTCCGGTATGCCCAACTTGATGTATCATGCCGCCCAAAGTGGCTTTGCCTGCGCTTGGCCTGACCTGGACAAACCGGGGGGCATTGATTCAGGCCAAGTCGAATCCGCTAGCAGGTCCCGCTCTAACCCGTCCATTCCCGCATTTTGATCAAGAAATTCATCCGCCGCATGTTCAACATGGGCGCCGATCCCGAGCCCCGGATCTACGCGCGCGAAAAGCACGGCATCGCGCGCAGTTCCATCAGCCACGGATCGCTCAAGGTATGCGAGATCCTGCGCACCCATGGCCATGCCGCCTACGTCGTCGGCGGCGCGGTGCGCGACCTGCTGCTCGGGGTCGTTCCAAAGGACTTCGACGTCGCCACCGATGCGCACCCGGACGAGGTGCACCGGCTGTTCCGGCGCTCGCACCTGATCGGCCGGCGCTTCAAGCTGGTGCACGTGCTGTTCGGCCAGGAGACGGTGGAGGTGTCCACCTTCCGCGCCGGCGAAGGCGGGGAAGCCGACGAGCATGGACGGTTGTTGCGCGACAATGTCTACGGCACGCGCGCGCAGGATGCGGCGCGGCGCGATTTCACCGCCAATGCGCTGTATTACGATCCGCACGACGAAACCGTGCTCGACTACCACGGCGGCTACGCCGACGTGCGCAAGAAGACCATGCGCATCATCGGCGATCCACGCCTGCGTTTCCGCGAAGATCCGGTGCGCATGCTGCGCGCGGTGCGCTTCGCCGCCAAGCTCGGCTTCACCATAGACCAAAAGACGCGGGCACCGATCCGCGAACTGGCCGACCTGCTCGAGAACGTGCCTGCCGCGCGGCTGTTCGAGGAAATGCTGAAGCTGCTGCTGTCGGGCCATTCCGCCGCCTGCCTGGCGCAGCTGCGCAAGGAAGGCCTGCACCACGGTTTGCTGCCGCTGCTCGACGTGATCGTGGAG
>JAKAIH010000339.1 GCA_021825225.1 Pseudomonadota bacterium | reverse complement strand
GCATGGTCGTGGACATTCAAACTTCTCCGTTTAGGGTTGGTCATCACCGCCCGGCTCGTTATAACCCCGCATGGGGCACCCTAAGAGCGGGCGGATTAAATTTAGCCAAGAATTTTGGCTAGCTGGTAAGTGTATCATGAAGGCCGAACCCTATTCAAGAAATGCGCGACTAAACAGCGGATTAAACTCGTCCGGCGCTTGTGGGTCCAAGCGCTGGCGTCGCCGGCGGAGCGGCTCCCGGCGCGGCCGGAAGCCGGCCCGATTGCGGCGGTTGCGCCAAGCGAAGCTTCCCTTGGCGAGGGCTATCCTTTATGCTTCCCACCCTTTGAGCGCAGCCAGCAGATGAGCATCCAGATCAAGACCGCCGAGGAAATCGAAAAAATGCGCATCGCCGGACGGCTTGCGGCGGAGGTGCTCGATTTCATCGACCCCCATGTCAAGTCCGGGATCACGACCGGCGAGCTCGACAGCCTGTGTCACGACTATATGGTCAGGGTGCAGAAAACGGTGCCCGCGCCCCTCAATTATGCGCCGCCGGGCTACCAGCCTTATCCCAAGTCCATCTGCACTTCGATCAATCACCAGGTCTGCCACGGCATTCCCGGGGACAGGCAGCTCAAGCACGGCGACATTGTCAACATCGACATCACTGTGATCAAGGACGGCTATCACGGCGACACCAGCCGCATGTTCTGCGTCGGCGAACCCGCGATCCAGGCGCGCCGCCTGTGCGAAACCACTTACGAATGCATGTGGCTGGGCATACTCGCAGTCAAACCCGGCGCCCATCTTGGCGACATCGGCGCGGTGATTCAGAAGCATGCCGAGGAGCATGGCTACAGCGTCGTGCGCGAATTCTGCGGCCACGGCATTGGCCGCAATTTCCACGAGGAGCCGCAAGTACTGCATTACGGCCGCCCCGGCAGCGGCATCGTGCTGCAACCGGGAATGATCTTCACCATCGAACCGATGATCAACGCCGGCAAGGCGGGGATCCGCGAGCTCTCCGACGGTTGGACCATCGTGACCAAGGACCACAGCCTGTCTGCGCAGTGGGAGCATACGGTTCTGGTCACCGAGACCGGGCACGAAGTGCTGACCTTGTCTGCCGGTGCTCCGGCGCAGCCCGCGCCGAAAGCGCATCGACCTTGATTCCCAACGCGCAATTGGCAGGTCCCGCGCGGCGCCCCGCCGCGAGCGTGCGCGAACAGCTGCAGGAAGAACGGCGCGCCTTGCGCGAGCGCTATGTCGCCGAGGGCAATGCGCAACAGGTGCTGCGCCGGCACCGCCAACTCATCGATCGCACCCTTCGGAGCCTGTGGCATGAAGCGGGTCTGCCCGGCTCGCTCGCGCTCGCCGCCGTCGGCGGCTACGGCCGTGGCGAGTTGTTTCCGCATTCAGACGTCGACCTCCTGGTGCTGCTGCCGGGCGATCCGGACGCAGAGCTCAAAGCCAGGCTTGAAGCCCTGATCGGCAGCCTTTGGGACGCAGGTCTCGAACCCGGCCACGGCGTGCGCACGATAGAGGAGTGTCTGTCGGAGTCGGCCAAGGACATCACGGTGCAAACCAGCCTGCTCGAAGCCAGGTGGCTCGCCGGCAGCCGCGGCCTGTTCGCCGCCTTCACCCGCGCCATGCGCGGTCAGCTCAATCCGCAGGCATTTTTCCAGTCCAAACGCCTGGAACAGGAACAGCGCTACGGCAAATTCCAGGAAAGCCCCTACAGCCTGGAACCCAATCTGAAAGAGGCGCCCGGCGGGCTGCGCGACCTGCAGGCGATCCTTTGGATCAGCCGCTCCGCCGGTCTGGGCGAAAACTGGAAGCAGCTGGCGCAGCGCGATTTGATCACCGCCGCAGAAGCAAGGCAGCTCGCGAGCTACCAGAAATTCCTGAGCGAGCTGCGCATTCGACTGCACTACATCGCCGGCCGCCGCGAAGACCGGCTGCTGTTCGACTACCAGAGCGGCCTCGCAGCGCAATTCGGCTACACCGACACTGCTGACAAGCGCGCCAGCGAGCAGCTGATGCAGCGTTATTACCGCACGGCCAAGGCGATCACCCAGCTCAACACCCTGCTGCTGCAGAACATCGCGGTGCAGCTGCTGTCGGGAGAGGATGCCGAGCCCGATATCCTCAACGAGCGCTTCCAGGCCGCGCACGAACTGCTGGAGGCGCGCGAGCCCGATCTGTTCGAACGCCGGCCGGGTGCCATACTGGAGAGCTTCCTGCTGCTGCAGCAGCACCACGAGTTGAAGGGCATGAGCGCGCCCACGCTGCGCGCGCTGTGGCGCGCGCGCGCAAAAATCGATGCGCGCTTTCGCCGTGACCCGGTCAACCGTGCGCTGTTCCTGCAGATACTGCAGCAGCCGCGCGGCATCGTGCACGAACTGCGGCGCATGAACCAGTATTCCATCCTCGGACGCTATCTGCCGGCATTCGGCAGGATCGTCGGGCAGATGCAATACGACCTGTTCCACGCCTACACCGTGGACCAGCACATCCTCACCGTGGTCCGCAACCTGCGCCGCTTCACCATGGTCGAATTCGCCCACGAGTATCCGCAGTGCAGCCGCCTGATGGCCGGATTCGAGCGCCACTGGCTGCTGTACGTCGCAGCGCTGTTCCACGATATCGCCAAGGGCCGCGGCGGTGATCACTCCAAACTGGGCATGCAGGATGCGCGCAGCTTCTGCCGCGCGCATGGCCTGACGCGCGAAGACACGGAGCTGGTGGTGTTCCTGGTCGAGCACCACCTGAGCATGTCGGCGGTGGCGCAGAAGCAGGATCTTTCCGATCCGGACGTCATCAGCGCGTTCGCTGCGACCGCGAAGACGGAGCGCCGTCTGACCGCGCTGTATCTGCTTACCGTGGCCGATGTGCGCGGCACCAGTCCGAAGGTATGGAATGCATGGAAAGGCAAGCTGTTGGAAGACCTGTTTTTGCTCGCGCGGCGGCTGCTGCGCGGCGACGGCATCGGCTTCGAGCGGGACATCCAGGCCAAGCAGGACGAGGCGCTGCGCCTGCTGCGCCTGTACGCGCTGTCGGACGAGGTCAAGGACAAGCTGTGGGGCCAGCTCGATGTAGCCTACTTCCTGCGTCACGACGCGCAGGATATCGCCTGGCAGACGCGCACCCTGCACTATCGCGTCGACGCCGACCGGCCGGTGGTGAAAGCGCGCCTGTCCCCTATCGGGGAAGGACTGCAGGTGATGATTTATACGCGCGACCAGCGCGATCTGTTCGCGCGCATCTGCGGCTATTTCGAGCAGATCAATTACAGCATCGCCGATGCGCGCATCCACACCACGCGCCATGGCTACGCCCTGGATACCTTCCTGCTGCTGGGCCCGGGCAACAATCCGCATTACCGCGACATGATCAACCTGATCGAGACCGATCTGGCCGAGCGCCTGCAGCGCCAGACGCCGCTGCACCCGCCGACCCGCGGCCGGGTGTCGCGCCAGCTCAAGCATTTTCCGATCACACCCGAAGTCAACATCCGGCCGGACGAAAAAGGCGCAAGCTATGCCCTGTCCATCATCGCCGGCGACCGCCCCGGCCTGCTCTATGCGATTGCACTGGTTCTGGGCAAATACAATGTCAACCTGATAACCGCCAAGATCGTGACCCTGGGCGAGCGCGCCGAAGACGTGTTCCTGGTCTCGGGCGCAGCGCTTGCCAATCCCAGGACAGTACTGCAGTTGGAAGGCGATCTGCTCGAGGCATTGCAGCTCAAATAGCGATCTGCCGCATTTGAGCTGCTGCCGCGTGGCAGCCCGCGTCACTCGTCCAGGACATCCTCGCCCGGAAACAGCGCCTGGATAAAACCGAATTTGCTGAAATCGCGGATGCGCATCGGGTACAGAATACCCAGCAGGTGATCGCATTCGTGCTGCACCACGCGGGCGTGAAAGCCGTCGACACTGCGGTCGATCGGATTGCCCTTCTCGTCGAATCCCTGGTAGCGCAGGCGCGCGTACCGCGGCACCATGCCGCGCAATCCCGGCACCGACAGGCAGCCCTCCCAGTCCTCTTCC
>JAKAIH010000338.1 GCA_021825225.1 Pseudomonadota bacterium | reverse complement strand
CACCTACCTCGGTATCGACGTGCTGCGCCTGCCCTTCATCCGCACGACTTCGCTCGGGCATGAAGTGCTGCACAACTGGTGGGGCAACGGCGTCTATCCCGACTATGCGCGCGGCAACTGGTCCGAAGGCCTCACCACCTTCATGGCCGACTACGCCTACCGCGAACGCGAAAGCGCACAGGCCGCGAGCGCCATGCGCCTCGCCTGGCTGCGCGACTATGCCGCCATGCCCCCCGAGGACGACATGCCTCTGGTGCGCTTCACCGCGCGCAGCCACGGCGCATCGCAGGTCGTCGGCTACAACAAATCGGCCATGCTGTTCTTCATGCTGCGCGACCTGATAGGCAAGGACGCGTTCGACCGCGGCGTGCGCGATTTCTGGAGCCGCTACCGCTTTCGCATCGCCTCCTGGGACGATCTGCGCGGCGCGTTCGAGCGCGCCTCGGGCAGCAAGCTCGGCGCCTTCTTCACGCAATGGCTGCAGCGCGACGGGGCGCCTTCCCTGCGCATCGCGGATGCGAAAGCCGAAGCGGCCGCCGGCGGCTGGCGCCTGAGCGTCACCCTGGAACAAGGCAATCCGGCCTACACGCTTTCCGTGCCGCTTGCCGTGCCGCTTGCCGTGCGCACCGCGGGCGGCGAGGTCGAGCGACGTGTGGCACTGTCGCGTGAACATGCCACGGTGCTGCTCGAACTCCCGTCCGAGCCGCTGGAGATCGCACTCGATCCGGACCTGCGCCTGTTCCGCCGCCTGGCACCGGCCGAAGCGCCACCGATACTGCGCGACGCCATGCTCGCCGAGCATCCGGCGCTGATCACCCCCGGCGGCGATGCCGCGCTGCAGGCCGCGGCGCGCGAGCTGGCCGGGCGGCTGCTGGAGCGCGCAGATGCTTCGACAGACAACGCTTCCGTGCTGCTGGTCGCCGGATTGCACGCCGACATCGACGCATGGCTCGCCCAGGAAGGCATGCCGGCGCGGCCGGACGCGCTTGCACTGGGGCGCGGCAGCGCGCAGGTGTGGACGCAGCGCGCCCGCGGCGGGCGCGTCGTGGTACTGGTGTCGGTACGCGACGCCGCTGCACTGGCAGCGCTGTCGCGCCCGCTGCCGCATTACGGACGCGAAAGCTATCTCGTGTTCGAGGGTGCGCACATGATCGAGAGCGGCACCTGGCCGACGCAGCCGCAGGTGTGGAAGCTGAAGCCGCCAAGTCGCGCGCGCTGAGGCCCGCCCTGCCCGAACGCTACTTGTCGCAGCCGCGCCGGACGAAGTCGACTACGGCGCGGATGACTTTCTCCGGCTGATCCTTGTGCGGCGAATGCCCGCAGTCCTCGAGCTTCAGCACCGCGACCGGCCCGCCCGCCTGGCGCGCGATCGCATCGAGCTGTGCCATGGTGCCGTACTCGTCGCCGTAACCCTGGATCGCGAGCAAGGGGCAGCGGATCGCGGGCAGGAAGCGCTCGATGTTCCAGCTGCGAAACGCAGGCGCGAGCCAGACGTCGTTCCAGCCGTAGAACGTCTTCATCGGGTCGCGGTGGTAGCGCGCGAGCTTTTGCGGCAGGTCGCTGCTCTCGAAAGCCTGCTTCGCGGCGACGATGCCCCGGATGCTGATGTCCTCGACGAACACGTGCGGCGCCAGCGCCACCAGCGCGCGCAGCGGATAGCCCGAACCCGCATAGATCAGCGCGATGGATGCGCCGTCGCTGTGGCCGATCAGGATCGGGCGCTCGATGCCGAGCGCGCGCAGCAGTTCGGGCAGGCACTCCAGCGCCTCGCGATGCATGAAGTCGACGCCGAAGGGCTGCTGCAGTGCATCCGACTGGCCGTAGCCGTAGCGTGCGTAGACGATCGCGGGCAGGCCGGTCTCGTTCGCGATGCGCGCCGGAAAATCCCGCCACTGGCCGATCGAACCCAGGCCCTCGTGCAGAAACACCAGGGTCGGGCCGTCCGCCGCACCGGCTATGCGCCGGTATTCGAGTTTGCGTCCGCGAACGCTCAGGAATGCGGATGAATTGGATGCCGACATCGACGCCTGCTGCCCGTGCCTTTTTTCGAGCCGCAAGCTTACCGGAAAACGAGCAAATTCCAATACCCTGCTAGAATTCCAGAAAACGAATGCGCGCTGGCGCGCTTATCGACAAATCCATGCGCCCATCGAGCGCACTCCGGAGCACACCATGACGGCCACCATCATCGACGGCAAGCTGCTGGCGCAGAAACTGCGCGCGGACTGGAAGCTGCGCGCGGACCGGCTCAATGCCGCCGGCATCGCGCCCGGACTCGCGGTGATCCTGGTGGGTGAAGATCCCGCGTCGAAAGTCTATGTGCGCAACAAGATCAAGGCCTGCCGCGAGGCCGGCATACGCTCCGAGGAGCATGTGCTCGCCGCCGACAGCCCGCTCGCCGAACTCGTCGCGCTGATCGAGCGGCTCAATGCCGATGCGGACATTCACGGCATTCTGGTGCAGCTGCCGCTGCCGGCCCATCTGGCGCAGGCGAGCGTGATCGAGCACATCTCTCCGGACAAGGACGTGGACGGCCTGCATGCGCGCAACCTCGGCAGCCTGCTTGCCGGGCATCCGCATTTCGTGCCCTGCACGCCCGCCGGCATCATGGAAATGCTGAAGACCACCGGCCTCGATCTGCGCGGCAAGGAGGCCGTCGTCGTCGGCCGCAGCAATATCGTGGGCAAGCCGGTGGCGCTGCTGCTGCTGCAGGCGGGCGCCACCGTCACCCTGTGCCATTCCCACACCAGGGATCTGGCGCATCACACCCGGCGCGCAGACGTACTCGTTTGCGCCGTCGGCAAGCTGCGCATGATAGGCGGCGAGATGGTCAAGTCCGGCGCGGCAGTGATCGATGTCGGCATGAACCGCACCTCCGAGGGCAAATTGGCCGGCGACGTGGACTACGGCGCGGCGCTGCAGCGCGCGGGCTGGATCACACCCGTGCCCGGCGGGGTCGGCCCCATGACCGTCGCCATGCTGCTCGGCAATGCCGTTCTGGCGGCCGAGCGCTACGCGGCCGAGCAAGGCATCCGGCTGGACCCCTGAGCGGCCTGCGCATGCGCGCTCGCGCGCCGCTCTCGGTCGCGCACTCGGCGCGGGAACAGCGCATCGAGCGCGCCTGGGAGCGCATCGCCGCAGCCGCGAACGGCCGCAACGACCGTCAACCATAGGAGGCACTGCACATGTCCACACCCAAGCCCAAGCGCTTTCCCCAGCTCACGCTGGAAACGCTGGATCCGCAAGCGCGCCCGCTGGCCGAGGAAATACTCAAGATCTCCAGCGTCGGCATCGCCGGACCGTATAACGTGATGCTGCGCAGCCCCGTATTCGCCGAGCGCATGAAGCGTCTGCTCGATTACCTGCGCTTCAACTCGTCGCTGCCTGCGCGCCTGAACGAATTCGCGATCCTGATCCAGGGACGGCTGTGGACCTCGCAGGTCGAGTGGTACGCGCATTATCCGATCGCGCTGAAGGCCGGGCTGCCGGCCGCGGTGGCGGACGACCTCAAGGCCAACATCCGTCCGCGCGGCATGCGGCCCGACGAGGAACTCATCTACGATGTGTGCATGACCATGGCCGCCGAACACAGGATCAGCGACGAGCTGTTCGCCAAAGCCAAGGCGATCCTCGGGGAACAGCAGCTGGTCGACCTGGTCGCGGTCAGCGGCACCTACGTGACCGTGGCGATGCTCCTGAGCCTCGGGGAAGAAACGCCGCCTGCGGACAAACCCCTGCCCTTCCCCGAAAGAGCCCGCTAGCGGCGTCCGGCCGGCGTAGCCCCTCGCCCCGGCCATTTGAGGCCGTTCGCAGCGGCGGAGGGGCCACGCACGGCGTATGCAATTGCCCATTGGTGCTAGAGTACTCACGTCGCGTGAGACAGGTGTACCGTGTCGCATCTTGCCGCTCTCGGTCGTTTGCTGGTACCGCTTCTGGTGGCGGGCGCGAGCATCTCCAGTCTGGCCGCGCCGGCGCCCACGTCGATCCGGGTGGTACTCGACGACAACTATCCTCCCTATGTCTTTCGCGACTCCG
>JAKAIH010000337.1 GCA_021825225.1 Pseudomonadota bacterium | reverse complement strand
CCCTCGGACAGCCACTTCCTCAGTTTGGTCCCGGAGACGTTGAGCCGGTCCTTTTCCTCGTGCGGGCAGGTGCGCGCCGAAGCCATGCCGCCGCACTGGTAGCACCAGAACGTCCAGTCGATCTTGAGCGGCTGGGTTTCCAGCGAACCCTTCGGAATCTGATCGAAAATGTGGTGCGCGTCGAACGGGCCGTAATAGCTGCCGACTCCGGCATGGTCGCGGCCGACGATCTGGTGCGAGCAGCCGTAGTTCTGGCGGAACAGCGCGTGCAGCAGCGCTTCGCGCGGGCCGGCATAGCGCATGTCGAGCGGATAGCCCGCCTGCACCACCGTGTTCCTGAGGAAATACCTGTCCATCAGCACCGAGATCGCATGGGTGCGCACCTCGGCCGGGATGTCGCCCGGCTTGAGCGCGCCGAGCAGCGAATGCACCAGCACGCCGTCGCAGGTCTCGATCGCCACTTTCGCCAGGTACTCGTGCGAGCGGTGCATGGGATTGCGCGTCTGGAACGCCGCCACCTTCGACCAGCCGAGGCGCTCGAACTCGGCACGCGTCTCGGCCGGGGTCATGAACAGCGCGCCGTACTTGGCCTTGAAACCGCCGTCGGAGAGCACCTTGACCGGGCCGGCGAGATTGACATCGCCCTGCGCCATGACCATCTTCACGCCCGGATGCGCCTCGTCGGTGGTGCGGAACACCGACATGCACTCGTGCGCCTTGTCGATCGTGTATTTCTCGGTCACGTCGATGGTCGCGAGAATTTCGTCCGAATCGGGATCGACCAGCGCGACTTCGCTGCCGGTCTTGATGCCCGCGGCGCTCGCCTTGTCCGCCGACAGCGTGATCGGAATCGGCCAGAACAGCCCGCTCGCCATGCGGTAGCCGTCGCATACGCCCTCCCAGTCGAGCTGGGTCATGAAGCCTTCGAGCGGGGTGAAACCGCCGATGCCGAGCATGATGAGGTCGCCCTTTTCGCGCGAGGACACGCGCAGCCGCGGCAGCTTCTGCGCCCGCGCCAGTTCCGCTTTCAGCGCGGCGCCGGCGAGCAGCAAAGGCTTGAGCGATCCTCCTCCGTGAGGATGCACCAGTTTGGACATGAGCTTGCCTCTTTTTTCGAATTGGTATCTTGGCTCGGCCGCCGCCGGAACGGCAGGCTTGCGGCAGCGAAATTCCGCTCATTGTGCGCAGTGGCGCGCGCGCTCACAAGCCAGAGATTTTGATTTGCTGATAAGGCAGGCTGATTAGCGGCTGGATGCGACCGGCCTTACTTGCTAAAATCCCGCATCGGGAGGGAAACAGCATGAATCATGCGGCCGCGATCAGCCAGGCTTGTTTCGCGCAGCGTCGGGCCCGTTTCGCGCAGCGTCGGCGCGCCGGATCGGATCGATAGCCATGGCCGCGGAAAGCGCCAGAGGCGGGACTGCCACAACGCGCTGGCTCGCCTACGTCACCACCCTGCCCACCGACGATCCGGCCGCGCGCATGAGCGTGCTGCGCACGCTCGAATCGCTGGGCTGCGCGGTGCTGCGCGACGGCGTGTTCCTGCTGCCCGACACGCCCGCCGCACGCCAGGGCCTCTCCAGCCTCTCCGAGCACATCGCGCGCATCAGCGGCTCGGCCCATTTGCTCTCGGTCAACAGCCTGGACGAGGCGCAGACGCAGCAGTTCCTCGGCCTGTTCGACCGCAGCCACAAGTACGAGGAGTTGATCAAGACCGTCGAGGGCTTCAAGTCCGGCTTCGGCGTGTCCGATCCGGGGTCGATCATGCGCCTGCTGAACAAGCAAAAGCGCGACTTCAAGATCATCAGCACCCTGGATTTTTTTCCGTCGGAGGCTAAGGAACGCGCGGCGCGCGCGATGGAGGAGGCCGAGCAGGCGGTGCACGCGCTGATGTTCCCGGAAGCGCCGAAGAAGGCCAGCGCGCTCGACACCACCGGCAAGCTGTATCTGCAGCGCGTGTGGGCGACGCGCAAACCCCTGTGGGCGGACAAGCTCGCTTCGGCCTGGCTGATCCGGCGCTTCATCGACCCGGAGGCCAAGCTGCTGTGGCTGGACAAGAACCAGGAATGTCCCGGCACCGCGATCAGCTACGGCTACCCCGGCGCCACGTTCTGCAACAGCCGGGACAAGGTCACGTTCGAGGAGCTCCTCGCCGGCTTCAAGCTCGACAAGACCCCGGCCCTCACGCGTATCGGCACGCTGATCCATGCGCTCAACGCGGGCGAGACCAAGGTGGCCGAAGCCGCGGGGGTGCAGACGCTGCTGCAGGGCGCCGCACGCCGCACCGAGAACGAGGACCAGCTGCTCGCCGAAACGGAAATGACCTTCGATCTGCTCTACGAGGCCTATTTCGAGGCGCCCGGCAAGGCGGGCTAAGGCCGCCGCGCGCTCACTTCTTGTCCTTCTTCTCCTGCACCAGTTGCTGGCGCAGATCGCGCAGGCGCGCATCCACGCTGGAGAGCTGGTAGAAATCGCCGTCGCCGCTTTTTTGCGCCAGCTGCAGCTGCTCGATTGCCGCGGGCAGGCTGCCCTGCAGCACATAGACCTCGGCCTGCGCCTGGTGCTGCAGCAGGCGCTTGCCCAGGGCAGCATAGCCCTTCGCGCGCAGCGCGTACAGGTGCATATCGTGCGGGTAGTTCTTGATCTGCTCGTCCACCAGCGCGGCCGCCTCGCGATTGCGGCCCAGGCGCTGCAGCGACTCGATGCAGGCGTAATTCAGCGCGCGGTTGTTGGGATAGCGCACCAGACCCTGCTGCAGCACCGCGAGCGCGCCCTTTTCGTCGCCGCTCGCCTTTTTGATGCGCGCCTGCAGCCCCACCAGCATCGGGTCGTCGGTGGTCCGCAGCAGCGGCGCGAGCTCCGCCGCGGCGCGCGCCGGTTGCTCCGCGCGCAGCATGGCCACCGCCACACCGTAGCGCGCCGCCGTTTCGTTGCTGTATTTCTTGTCGTGGAAATCGGATTCGAGCTGCGCCAGCGTGTCGCGCGCGTCGCCCTGGCCGGCGCGCAGCTTGGCGCGCACCAGCTGGAATTCGAGGCTGTCCGGCGTCTGCTTGTAGGGCACCCCCTGGATGCGGTTCTCGGCGTCGGCGATGCGCTCGCTGGTGATCGGATGCGTGCGCAGGTAAGCCGGCGCGTTGTTTTCGTACAGGCGCCCCGCTTTTTGCAGGCGCTCGAAAAACGAAGGCATCGCGCGCACGTCGAAGCCGGCTTTCTGCAGCGTCTTGAAGCCGATGCGGTCGGCTTCGCGCTCGTACTCGCGCGTAAATCCGATCTGCGCCGTGATCGCGCCTGCCTGGCCGATGGCCGCTGCCGCCGATCCCGCCTGGGAGTTGCGTGCGAGGATCGCCAGCACCATCGCCGCCAGCGCCGCCGTCGACAGCTTGCCCTGATTGCTCGCCATGCGCGCCATGTGGTGCTGGGTCACGTGGGCGATTTCGTGTGCCAGCACCGCCGCGAGTTCCGATTCGCTCTGCGCGCTGACGATGGTTCCGGTATTCACGCCGATGTAGCCGCCGGGCAGCGCGAACGCGTTCAGCGTCGGATCCTTTTCCAGGAAGAACTCGAAATCCTGGTGCGCGTCCTGGCTGGCGGCCACCAGGCGGTTGCCCAGAACATTCAGATACGCCGTGGCTTCGGGATCGTCGTCGTAGGTCGAATCGTGCAGGCGGATGTCGCGCATGATCGATTCGCCCACGCGGCGCTCCATTTGCGGCGTCAGCGCAAGCTGCGCCGTGTCGCCCAGATCGGGCAGTCCGTCGGCCAGAACCGGGGGCACCGCAGTGAGCACGAACGGGGTCGCGAGCAACACTAGCAAGCTACTGATACGCATGATGATATGATACTCCGCTATGAAACGAAGTTCCCCCGCGAAGACGAAAAAGCTGACGCATTTCGACACGCGCGGCCAGGCGCATATGGTCGATGTCGGCGCCAAGGCCGAAACCCGGCGCATCGCCCGCGCCTGCGGCGACATCCACATGCTGCCGGCAACGCTGCGCCTGATCGAGGCGGGCGGCGCCAAGAAGGGCGATGTGCTCGGCGTGGCACGCCTGGCGGCGGTCCAGGCG
>JAKAIH010000336.1 GCA_021825225.1 Pseudomonadota bacterium | reverse complement strand
GGCGCGCGCGCCAAGGTCGGCGAGGCTGTTGGCGAGGGCGTTGAGTTTTTCGGCTTCCATGATTGGCTTTTTTGTCAGAATTGCGCAATTATACCCCGGCGTACGCGGTTCCCCCGGGTTCAGGAATGCGTACACCATCCGCCGCATTGAGATTGCATGAGCAGAATCGACTTATGTCCTCGCGCCGCAAGATTCTGAAACTGATAGCCGGAGCGCCTCTAATGGCCCTGATTCCGCCTGCGTACGCGGCCGGCGCGGCGCTCAAGCGTCCTATCCCCAAGACCGGGGAGCTGCTGCATGCCGTCGGCCTGGGGACCGCGCGCACCTTCGACCTGGGCGGCGATGCACAAGGACGCGCGGAGGCGCGCGAAGTGCTCGCGCGCTTCGTCAAAGCGGGCGGGCAGATGGTGGACAGCTCGCCCATGTATGGCAGCGCGGAGGCCGTGGTCGGCGATCTGGCCGCCGGCCTGGGCGTGGAAAGAGCGCTGTTTCTCGCCACCAAGGTCTGGACCAGCGGCCGCGAGGCGGGCATCCGCCAGATGGAAGAGTCGATGCGCCGCTTGAAAACCAGGCGCATCGACCTGATGCAGGTGCACAACCTCGTCGACGTGAACACCCAGCTCAAGACCCTGCGCGAGTGGAAGGCGCAGGGCAGGATACGCTATATCGGGATCACCCATTACCACGAAGGTGCTTATGCGGAACTGGAGCGCCTGATCAAGTCGGAACAACTCGACTTCGCGCAGTTCAACTACAACGTGATGAGCACGGCCGCCGAAGAGCGCTTGCTGCCTGTCTGTGCGGAATACCAGACCGCGGTGATCGTCAACAAGCCATTCGAGGAGGGCGCGCTGTTTGGCAAGGTGAAGGGCAGAGAATTGCCCAAGTGGGCTGCGGAATGCGACTGCCATAGCTGGGCGCAGTTCTTTCTGAAATTCATCCTGTCGCACCCGGCGGTGACTTGCGCGATTCCCGCCACGCGCGCCCCGGATTACCTGGTCGACAACATGGGTGCCGCTTTGGGGCGGCTGCCCGATGCGGCCATGCGCCGGCGTATGGTGCAGCATATGCGCAGTCTGTAGTTCGGCGCCCCCACCGAGCCTGCGTTGTACGGTGTTGCAAATGCCTTCATTTGCCGAGGCGGCCGTTGCGCGCTCCGCGCGCCGACCGTGTTTTCTGTTCGGATGAAAAGCGCATCCGTACAGAAAACACGGTTATGGTCAGGAGCAAGGCCGGCTCGGGGTTCTAATTCAATTGCAGGCTTGCGCAAATCTGTAAGGGATTGGTTTCGGCGGGCAAACGCAGTAAATTGGACTTTATACCCGCCGCGCCGAAAACTCGTCGGCGATCTTGTCCTCGTAGTAGCTGGTCGGCGAGGGCGCGGCCATGAACTGGCGGTGCACTTCCTGCGACACTCCGCTGTAGGCAAGCACCGTGCCGTCCCTAAGTTCGATCTCCAGAAGGCGCGACTTCGGGTCGTAGCCGACTGAGCGTATCTTGTTGGAATTGACGCGCTTGCGCTCCATTTGTGCTCCTCAGGCCGGAAGGAAACCGAGAACCAGGCCGGCGCCGGCTGCCGCAGCGAGCATGGCCGGCGCACAGCGTCGGCCGAGCGCCGCACCGCCGACCGCGAACACCAGCCCCAGCTTGAACGCGATGTTCGATGCCAGCGCGAGCACGATGGCGCCAGCCGCCTCCGTCGCCGGCAGCTTGCCCAGCTCGTACAGGCGCAGGGTGGAGAGCGTAATCGCGTCGACGTCGGTCAGTCCCGACACCAGCGCCACGGCATACAGACCGCGGCTGCCGGCGACATCCGACAGCCAGGCGGAACACAGCAGCACCACGGCGAACAGCAGGCCGAATCCCAGCGCAGTGCGGATCTCCGTCGGGTTGCGGATTTCCGGCACGACCAGCTCGGGCTGCGCGCGTAGTCTGCGCCACCAGTAGAGCGCGCCGACCGCGCTGCAGACGAGGGCGGCGCCCAGCGCCGGCAGCAGTTGCGGCAGCAGGCCGGGCGATACCACGCCGCCCAGCACCGCCAGGCGCACCGGTACGACCAGGTTGGCTGCGAGTATCACCACCACTGCGAGCTGCAGCATCCCGGGGTCGCGCGCGTGGCGCGCGTAGACCATGCTGGTTGCGGTGGAGGACACCAGCCCGCCGAACAGGCCCAGCAGCAGCACGCCGTGATGTCCGCCGGTGATGCGCAGTGCGACGTAGCCGGCGAGGCTGATGCCCGAGATCAGCACTACCATGAGCCAGATCTGGTGCGGATTGAGCGCGCTGTAGGGGCCGTAATCGTGGTCGGGCAAGACCGGCAGGATGACGAAGCTGAGCGCCGCCAACTGAAGAATGGAGAACAGGTCCTGGCGTGTCAGGCTCTGCGACAGGCCGCGCAGTTCCGGCTTGAAATAGAGCAGCATGGTGGTGATCACGCCCAGCATCACCGCCAGCGTGGGATAGCCCAGCCAGATCAGCGCGCCCAGGCTGTAGCACACGCAGACCGCCGCGACCGATGTGGTTCCAGGGTCTGCCGCCTCGTCGCTTTCGCGCGCGTAGGCGGCGATCATCATCAGGCCGACCAGGGCCAGACCTGCGGCGAGGATCCAGGGCGAGCCGGTTTTGTCTGCGATCAGGCTCGCCAGCGTCCCGAGCAGCGCGACCAGGGCGAAGGTGCGCAGGCCGGCCTTGCTTGCCGGATTGCGTTCGCGCTCCAGTCCGATCAGCAGACCGAGCGCCAGGCTGGTGAGGAAGGCCGGCAGCGGCGCCAGGCCGGTGGCTTCGAGGAAGCCGAGGTTCATGCGGCGCTCTCCCACTCCTCTACGATGAGCTGCACGCTCTGCACGCCATTGTACTCGTTCAGCGCGAGGCGGTAGGCGGCGCGGATGCTGTTGCCCGCCGGAGTGAGCGAATTGAAGCGTATCGCATCGAAGGACTTTCCGTCTCTTTGCAGGCGCAGCTTCAGATGCTTCTCGCCGACCACGCGCTGGTTGAGGACGGTAAAGCGGTCGTAGAACAGCGGCTGCGGGAAACCCTGGCCCCAGACCTCGCGCTCCAGCAGGCGCAGGGTGTCCAGATTCATGTAGGCCGATTCCAGCGGGCCGTCGGTCTCGATGCTGCGCGCGAGATCGGACGCGTTGATCAGCGCGCGCACCGTGCTCTCGAACAGCTCGCTGAACTGGGTCAGGCCTTCGCTGCGTAGGGTGAGGCCGGCGGCGGCAGCGTGGCCGCCGAAGCGCAGGATCAGGCCGGGCGCGCGCTTGGCGACGAGATCGAGCGCATCGCGCAGATGCAGGCCCGGGATCGAGCGACCCGAACCTTTCAGCTCGCCCGCAGTGCCTGCGGCAAAAGCGATCACCGGGCGGTGCAAGCGGTCCTTGATGCGCGCGGCGAGTATGCCCACCACACCCTGGTGCCAGGACGGATCGTGCAGCGACAGGGTATAGGCCTCGCCTGCCTCCAGACCCTCGAGCATGGCCAGCGCCTGCTCCTGCATGCCGCCCTCGATTTCGCGCCGCTCGCGGTTGAGCCGGTCCAGATCCTGCGCGATGTTGAGCGCGCGCGCCGTGTCGTCGGTGATCAGGCATTCGATGCCGAGGGCCATGTCGGCCAGGCGCCCGGCGGCATTGAGCCGCGGACCGGCGGTGAAACCCAGGTCGAAGCAGGACGCGCGCTTCGCCTCGCGCCCGGCCACGCGCAGCAGCGCCGCAATGCCGGGCTGCAATTTGCCTGCGCGGATGCGCTTGAGGCCTTGTGCCACCAGGATGCGGTTGTTGTGGTCCAGCCGCACCACGTCGGCAACGGTGCCCAGCGCCACCAGGTCGAGCAGCGTCGCCAGGTTAAATTCCGGGCGATCCTTGAACCAGTCGCGCCGGCGCAGCTCAATCCTCAGCGCGAGCATGACGTAGAACATCACGCCCACCCCGGCGATGGCCTTGCTGGGGAAGTCGCAGCCCGGCTGATTCGGATTGACGATGCATGCGGCCTGCGGCAGTGCGTCGCCGGGCAGATGGTGGTCGGTGACCAGCGTGGCAATGCCCAGCTCGTTGGCGCGCGCCACGCCTTCGA
>JAKAIH010000335.1 GCA_021825225.1 Pseudomonadota bacterium | reverse complement strand
CTCGGACTGGCCGTGGTCCACGGCATCATCCAGGGACATGAGGCAAGCATCGAGGTGCAAAGCGCACCCGGCGAGGGCTCCAGTTTCTATGTCTATTTTCCCGCCGCGGCGGCGCCGGCGCCGGCCATGCGCCTGCCGGTTCCGGCGGCGGCTCCGCAGCACGGCGGGGGCAAGCACATCCTTTGCGTGGATGACGACGAGTCGATCGTGTTCCTGATGCGGCGCCTGCTGGAGCGCCACGGTTACCGCGTGAGCGGCTACACCGATCCGCTCGAGGCGCTCGAAGCGGTACGGGCCGACCCGGCGCAGTTCGACCTGGTGGTTACCGATTACACCATGCCGGGCATGTCCGGGCTGGACGTGGCACGCGCACTTCGGGAGATCCGCGCCGATCTGCCGGTGGCCCTGGCATCAGGCTACATCACCGAAGAGCTGCGCGCCGAGGCGCCCGCCGCCGGCGTCATCGACCTGATCTACAAACCCAATACCGCCGACGCCCTGTGCGATGCGATCGCGCGAATCGCCTATGCGCGAGGCGGCGAGGACGATCCTTCCTGACCGGTCCGGCCGGAGCTACGGCGTGCCATCGTAGCCCATCGCCAGCGGCGTAGGCCCCCGCGCGCACCAAAACGATGCTGCAATGCACCAAGCTGTCGCGCAAACGGGCTGTCCGGGCGCGGCTCGTATCCCCTTCTCCCTGTGTACGCATCGCTGGCACAGCGTTTGCTATGAGTCGTCCATCGTTCGCTTACTCAGGAGAATTTGATGTCCTCATCGTCGTCTGCACAAGCAATCAGCCTGCCGGCTCCCGTCTCGATTCTGGATAACCGCTGGGTGCAGTTGACGCTCGGCGTGATCTGCATGATGGCGATATCCAGCCCGCAATATGTGTGGGCGCTGCTCACCAAACCGATGGTGGCAGCGTTCGGCGTCAGCCTGTCGCAGTTGCAGGTTACGTTTTCCATCCTGATCGTATTCCAGACCTTTCTCTCGCCGTTCCAGGGTTATCTGATAGATCGCTTCGGCCCGCGCACCTTGCTGTCGATCGGCGGCGCGCTCACCGGATTGAGCTGGATCCTGGCCTCCCAGGTGAGCGACATCACCCACCTGTACCTCACTTACGGTCTGCTCGGCGGCATCGGCACCGGCGTCATTTACGTCGGCATCGTCGGCCAGATGGTGCAGTGGTTCCCGGACAAGAGGGGCTTTGCCACGGGTATGGTGGCCGCGGGTTACGGCTTCGGCGCGGTGGTGACGACGTTCCCCGTCGCCAACAGCATCGCCGCAGTCGGCTACCAACAGACGCTGATGCATTTCGGCCTGCTCTTCGGCGCAGTGGCGTTGATCGCGGCCCAGGCCATGCGCCGGCCGCCTGAGAACTGGATGAAACATGTCGTCGACGAGTCGAAGAGCGCGGAAGGCGTCGGCCCGTCGGTGATGCTGCGCACTCCGGTGTTCTGGCTGATGTTCCTGATGTTCACGCTGATGTCCACCTCCGGGCTGATGGTGATCTCGCAGATGGGGGCCTTCGCCAAGGACTTCGGCATTACCTCGGTGACGGTGTTCGGCATGGCGGCGCTGCCTCTCGCCCTGACCATAGACCGCTTCACCAACGGCCTCACCCGGCCGTTCTTCGGCCTGATTTCCGATCGCATCGGCCGCGAGAAGACCATGCTGCTGGCATTCGGCCTCGAAGGTCTGGCCATGACGCTGTGGCTGCTCACGCGCGACAACGCGATGCTGTTCGTGCTTCTGTCCGGGCTCGTGTTCTTTGGCTGGGGTGAGATCTTCTCGCTGTTTCCCTCGACGCTGACCGACACCTTCGGCAAGAAGCACGCGACCACCAACTACGGCTTCCTCTACATGGCGCAGGGCATCGGCTCGATCCTCGGCGGACCGCTCGCGGCATGGATGCACGAGAGCACCGGCAGCTGGCCGGCCGTTTTCGCGGTGGTCATCAGCCTCGATTTCGCCACCGCATTCCTGGCGATTGCGGTGCTCAAGCCGATGCGCGCAAGACTTCTGGTTGCGAACAGCTGATTCGGGGAGGGTTGAGAATTGCGGCTGCCGGCTTTGCCGGCGGCCTTTAGCTTTTCGCCCAGTCGTAGTCGATCGTGAGCGGCGCGTGATCGGAAAAGCGCTGCTCCTTGTAGATCGCGGCCTTCTTCGCCCTGGCCGCGATGCCCGGCGTGGCGATCTGGTAGTCGATGCGCCAGCCCACGTTCTTGGCCCAGGCCTGGCCGCGATTCGACCACCAGGTATAGGCCTCGCCCGTGGTGTCCGGGTGCAGCCGGCGGTATACGTCCACCCAGCCCTGTTCGTCGAACACCCTGCTGAGCCAGGCACGCTCCTCCGGCAGGAAGCCGGAATTCTTCTGGTTGCCGCGCCAGTTCTTCAGATCGATTTCCTGGTGCGCGATATTCCAGTCGCCGCAGAGCACGATCTCGCGGCCCTCGGCCCTGAGCTTCTCCAGATGCGGCATGAACTCGCGCATGAAGCGGAACTTCGCCTGCTGGCGTTCCTCCGAACTCGAGCCCGAGGGCAGGTAGACCGAGATCACGCTCAAGTTGCCGAAGTCGGCGCGCAGGTAGCGGCCTTCGGCATCGAATTCCTTCGAACCGAAACCCTTGCTCACCTTGTCCGGTCGATTGCGGCAATACATGCCTACGCCGCTGTAGCCCTTCTTTTCGGCGCAGCTGAAATGGCCGGTATACGGATGGTGGTTGAGCGTCGCGGGCGCGAGGTCGGGCAATTGCGCCTTTACTTCCTGCATGCAGACCAGGTCGGCCTTTTGCAGCGTAAGCCATTGAAGCAGGCCTTTGTTCACGGCCGAGCGTATGCCGTTGAGATTGAGCGTGATAATGCGTAACATGGCTGGGTCTCAGGCGCCCTGCCGTGTGCAACAACAATCGCAAATGCCGGATTTTCGCAAAGAGTTCATCGCCTTCTGCATCGATTGCGGCGTGCTGCGCTTCGGACAGTTCAAGACCAAGGCCGGGCGCATCTCGCCGTATTTTTTTAATGCCGGCCTGTTCAACGACGGCGCAATGCTCGGCCGGCTCGGTGAATTCTACGCGAAAGCCATTCTCGCCGCGGACACACCGTTCGACATGCTGTTCGGGCCTGCCTACAAGGGCATACCGCTGGTCGCGAGCGTGGCCATCGCGCTGGCCCGGTCCGGGCGCAACATACCCTACAGCTTCAACCGCAAGGAAACCAAGGACCACGGCGAGGGCGGACGCACCATAGGCGCGCCGCTCAGCGGGCGGGTGCTGATCGTGGACGACGTGATCTCCGCCGGCATCTCGGTGCGCGAATCGGTCGAGCTGATCCGCGCCGAAGGCGCGACACCCTGCGGCGTGGCCATCGCGCTCGACCGGCTGGAGCGCGGCTCGGGCGCGCGCTCGGCAGTGCAGGAAGTGCGCGAACAAATCGGCCTGCCGGTACTCGCCATCGCCGACCTCGACGACCTGCTGCGCTTTCTCGGTGCAAAACCCGATCTGGCGCAGCAGCTGACCGAGATCGAACACTACCGCCAACTCTACGGAGCGGACGCACATGCTTAAGCTGAACATCCTGCTCGCGGGCATCCTGCTCGCGTTCGCGGCCGCCCCCGCCGGCGCGCAGACGCACCTGTACAAGTGCAAGGACAGCAAGGGAAAGACCTACTACACGCAGACACCGCCCACCGAATGCCTGGGCAAGGAGCTGGACGAGCTATCCAAGGAGGGCACGGTGGTGAAAAGGCGCGAAGCTGCACTGACGCCGGAGCAGCAGGCCGCGCGCGAAGCCGAGCAAAAGCGCAAGAAGGAAGAAGAGCTGGCAGCCAAGGAGGAGCGGCGCAAGAACCAGGCGCTGCTCAACACCTATTCGAGCGAAAACGATATCGACGACAGCCGGCAACGCGCGCTGAAACAGGTAGAGCAGGCGACGAAGGAGATCCAGAAGCGCATCGCGGAGGCGCAGGATCGCGCCAAGAAACTGGCCTCGGAGAAGGAGTTCTACCTCAAGAAACCGATGCCGAAAAAACTTCAGGACGACATCAAGAGCAACGAGATCGACCTGAAGGTA
>JAKAIH010000334.1 GCA_021825225.1 Pseudomonadota bacterium | reverse complement strand
GCTTGGCGGCTCACAATTAAGAGTTTCCTCGATGGACTCCTTTATATGTCAAACTTCTGCTGCCTCCCCGGCAGAGCCGGGGGGTCTCCTTTGGTAGGCTAGGGCAAAATCGATATCCGTAGCCATTTCCATCAGAAGATTGCGCGCAGCTTCGTCGAAGGCGCCGACCTCGCCGGCGTACAGGGTGAGAACACCGACGGGGAGGCCGTTTCGATGCAGCGGCAGCGAAGCCGAGGCGCGGAAACCGAAGCGCGCGCGGCGTTCGTGCCACGGCGCGGTGCGCGGCTCACCCAGGAAATCCTGGCGCCAGCTTGCCTGGTTCTCGTGCAGGGCGATACCGGCAGGGCCGCGCCCGTACGGGCTACCGGCGTCGGCCGATATCTCGATGTCCTGCAGATACTCGTCGGCAGCATCGCCAAAGTGGGCTGCAATCCGAATCATGCGGGTGGTTTGGTCGAGGAAACCGATCCACGCCATTTTCATGCCGCCGAACTCCACTGCGACGCGGCAGACTCGTGCGAGCAGCTCTTCCTCGCTCGAGCAGCGCACGATGGCCTCGTTGCACTGGCTCAATGCGGCGTAAAGCTGGGTTAGCCGGTGAATTTGCGCTTCCGCCAGTTTGCGCTCGGTGATGTCGCGGGTAATGCTGATGATATGCGCAACGCCTTCGATCTCGATGATGGCCGCGGACATCAAGCCGTCGTGGATCGCGCCGTCCTTGGCGCGAAAGCGCGCTTCGAGATTGATGACGACGCCGTCTTGCTTCAAACCCTGCACCAGCCGCGCACGGTCTTCTGGGTCGTCCCAGATGTTGAATTCAAGCGACGAGTGCCCGAGGATTTCGTCCTTTGTGTACCCCATGATCCGGGTAAAGCCTCGGTTGATCGAAACGTACTGCCCGTCTTCGAGCCGGTTGATGTTGATCGCATCCGGGTTGACATCGAAGGCCTTTTTGAATTTGTTCTCACTCGCTTCCAGCGCACTCTGGGCGCGCGCGCGTTCCGCGATCTCCTGATCCAGCGCGGTAATCTTGTCGCGCAGCTGCAGCGTGCGCTCGTTCACACGCTGTTCGAGTCCGGCGTTGAGTTTGCGCATTGCTTCGTCTGCCGCCGCCAGCTTCCAGGCGCCAAATGCGAGCAGACCCAACAACGGGGCTGCCACTGCCGCGAGTTTGCGCCAAACCGCCCACCGCAGCGCCGACAAGGCGGCGGCCGGCCGATGCGCGACCGCCTTCCAGACATACTGTTTGCCCTTGACCACGCCACGGCTCGGCGCGAATGCTTCAGCGGCGCCGCTACTGGATTTCTGATTGGCGAGCAATGGATAAACCGAACCCCAGGTCCACAGGCCGTCGTCGAGGAGTTCCTGGCTGCTCGTGGCGGCGCGTATCCTGCCCCAGGTATCCGGCGCCTGCGCCGCCAGCGAAAGATCGGGGCGATTGAACATGAAGCCCCATTCGTCCTCCTGCTTCGGGCCTTTGAGCCAATAACCGTCGCCGTTGACCAGCATTGCGTGGCCGGCGATGCCGGCCGTCGCGTGGGCGAAGGCGTCCAGCAGCACCCTGCCGTGGTAGTTGAGGATCACGATGCCGCGCTTCGTGCCGCGGCTGTTCATCACGGGTGCGGCCACCCGTAACATGGGCTTGTAGGGCAGCTCGATCTTGTCCTGCTCGATATTGAGATCGAGCGGCGAGACGAAGATTTTCCCCGGCTTGAGCCTGACGCTGTCGGTGAAGTAGTAGCGCCCGGCCTTGTCCTGCAGCCGGTCGGCCGGAATGACCACCGCCTCGCCCTTCACCAGGTCGACGCGCACCCGTTCCCTGCCGGTTTCGTCGATCCAGCGCACCTGGTCATAAACGCCTTTGCTGCGCGAAAAATCGGCGAAGCGCGCGGCAAGGTCGTCCAGATTTTTCGGCGTCGGCTCGTCCAGGGTCGCGCGCAGGACGCTGTGGTCGGCGAGAAAGTACAGATCGCCGGTGATGGATTGGGTGACTTGCGTCAGCATGCCGGCCGCAGCGTTGACGTAAGATAAATCCTGGCGCTTCAGGCGGCTGAGGTCGCGCCCGATTTCTGCTCGGCCGTAAAAGTAGACACCTGCAAGAAGGAGGACCGCGAGCGGGGCAAAGAGGCGCAGGAAATAGCTTGATATACGCTCGCGGGGCACACGCTCCTTTCCAGGCGAAGTCGAAGTCCAGCGAGAGCCCATGTTCTATACATTAACCCATTTATGCGACGTATTAGTCGCTCATTCGACAAATTGTCGGCGCGCGTCTAAATTTGACCAGGAGCTTTTGCCCGCCCGCGATCGGCTGGCTTGTGGATAAGTGTAACGTATTCGCTGGTTTTGACGTCCTCCCGTAGTTGTCGTTTCTCGTCTCGCGCGCCCATGATCGTTTTGGCGGCGTGGGGGAAGCCGCGTAGGGCGTAGCCCGAAACGGATTTCCCCACGCGGCGGCCGGTTAGAACGGCTCGTCCTTTCCCGCTGTCTTGCGCTTGCTCTACTCCCCAGCCTTGCTGCGTGATTTCGCCGACGCGCTGCTGTGGTGGAATCGATAGGCCTCGTTGCCGGTCTCCACGGTGTGGCGGTGATGCATCATGCGCTCGAGCAGCACCGTCGTCAGCTTCAAATGCGCGGCCACGATCTTGCGCCAGACGCAACCGATGACCAGATGCTCTTCGCTCCAGTCGAACTGGAAGGCTTCACCCAGCTCGAATTTCAGCGGCACAAAGGCTTTGACCAGCGCCTCTCCGCCATTCTTGCGCCAGCGCCGCACGAACTCGGTGACACGACTGTAGCCACCAGGAAAGCGCGCTACGCCGATCCCGCTTGGGCCTGCGCGCGTCCGTCTCCAGCGCCTTGGTGAGCAGCTCCGTGAACGGCGAAATCTTGGTTTGCCCCGTTCGCCGCCAGTATCTTGGCTCAACGCATTCTGCCGCCTTGAGCCACGTCTTCACCGTGTTTCGCGCGACCCCCGTCTTGCGCGCAATCTGAGACAGCGACAAGCCGTCCCGGAAATACAACCGCCTCAATCTTCCTAATTTCCCCATGGTGATCATCCTTTCTGTTCCTGCCTATAAATTAGGCAGGATCGGCCGAACACCCTGGTCCATTTTTGAACGAGCAGAACCTCGTTCAAATAGCCCATTTACGTCGCGCGCCAACAACACTCAACCTCAACCGGGCATTCCCAACGCGTTTGGTAGTTTTACCAAAATAAGCGATAATGGCTTTATCGCAATCGCTGCGCAGGCCATCCAGTGAACGTCAAAGAGACGATCCTCGCCGCAGGCATGAGCCTGCTCCAGGATAAGGGCATAGCCGCCCTGACCCAGCCGCAGGTGGCGCGCGCGGCAGGCGTGAAGCAAAGTCACCTGACCTATTACTTTCCCACCCGCGCGGATCTGCTGCTGGGTGTGGCCGAGGCGTCGATCAGTGCGACGCTGACACGCGTTTCCGCGCGCCTGGAATCGGGATCGAAACAGACCACGCTCGCCGCAACCATAGCCGAGGCCATGATAAATGGAGTGCCTCCGCGCGTGGTCATCGGCCTCATCGTCGCCGCCGATGCCGACCCTGAAATCCGCAATCCGCTGCGCCAGCTCGTGCGGCATGTGCGCCGCCAGGTGCAGGCGCTGCTGGCGCAGGCTGGGCTGGACGCGAATCCGGATGCCGCGCTGCTGTTTCATGCGACCGTTGTCGGACTGGCGGTCATGCATCAGGCGCGCATGAACCTGCAGTCGGCACGGGAAACGAGGGACGGCATTGCCGCCATGCTGCGCCTGCTCGCGCCGCCGCAGCGAAAATCTGCAATGAAAGGCTCAGCATGAAAATCACGCTCGCGTCACTTCGGTGCTGCTTCGCGGCGGCCGCATTGGCAACGCTGCTCGCCGGCTGCGGCAAGCAAAGCAATGACAGCTATCAGGGTTACATCGAGGGCGAATACCTATACCTGGCAGCACCACAGGCAGGCTATCTGGACACACTGCAGGCCGCGCGAGGCAAGCGCGTGGCCGCAGGCGCGGCGGTATTCGCGGTGGCGGCGGACCAGGAACAACAGGGCCTGCGCGAGGCC
>JAKAIH010000333.1 GCA_021825225.1 Pseudomonadota bacterium | reverse complement strand
AATTGCAATACGTTCACTCAAGAATGCAACACTACACTAGCGCCTTTGTTTCGGCCGCGCAGCCCGGGAGCGACTTGAAGCCCGCAAAGCGCGCGTATTGGATCTCCTTGCGCGCACCGGCCAGTTGCGCCACAAACACCGGGTTCGCGTGCAGGCGGCTCACCATCGAGGCGCCGACCACGCGCTCGGCCTTTTTCCGCCTGGGCGAATTTGCCCTCGCGGAGTCGCAGCGCGTTGCCTTCGCTCCAGGCTTCGGCGGCCTGCCCAAAAAACGCGGCATCGCCGCTCGTCTGCGCGCTTTTTTCTCCGAGCGCGCCGAAGCACCCGGCGACGTGCAGCTTGCGCGCGGCATCGATTACGCCTGCGGTACTTACGGCATTGACGCGGATCTGCCGGACGAATCCTACGAGCCCATCGGTCGCGCGATTGCCGGCCTGCTTGCCGACTATCATGGCCAATGGTGTGCGCATGTTCTGCCCGATCCAGTTGGGCACGACGATGTCGAACGGTGATCCGCCGGCAAGTCATCGCGCCGCGCCAACCGGCTGCCGATAACCCTGCCCGAACCATTCCCGCGCTGGCGGCTGCCCGCGCTCACCCGTCATCCGGTATTCGATGACGCCTGGCCCAGAACAAGAACCCTGGCAGGCCAAGCGCATTGACAATACAAATGAGAATCGTTATTATCAATGCACCAGGAGCTGCCATGAAACCTATTTTCTATATACTTTCAGTGCTTTGCATTCTTCCCGCACCGGCGATGGCCGACTACCCGGAGTTCGCCCTAGTCATACACGAGCACCGCTTCGACCCGGCAGAAATTCGCGTTCCGGCCGGCCAGAAGATCAAGCTGGTGGTCCACAATCAGGACAGCAGCCCGGAAGAATTCGAGAGCTATGAACTCAAACGGGAGAAGGTCATTGCGCCGGGCACCAAAGCGCAGATCTTCGTCGGCCCGCTGAGCCCAGGCCGTTATCCTTTCTTTGGCGATTTCCACGAAAAGACCGCACGCGGCGCCATCGTCGCCGAGTAAAGGGCATGCGTCTGTTGCGCATGCAAGCGCCCGCTCCCGCAACCAACCGAAAGGAAATCGTCTCATGAAACCCTGTATGCCGCTGCTGATCGCGGGAGCTCTACTGGGCCCACTCAATGCGCAAGCCGAGCCGGCCGATTACGTCCAGACCCCGACCGTCGAGTACGGCGAAAAGGAGATCGACTTCAAGGCAGGCAGCGCCCGCAAAGGCGACGATCCACGCGAATCCGCCGCTAGCCTCGGCTTCGGCTACGGCGCGAAGGAATGGTGGTTTACCGAGGTCTACCTGAAATACAAGCGGGAAAACAACGAAGGCACGAAGCACGACGCCGTCGAGTGGGAAAACAAATTTCAGCTGACCGACACCGGCAAATACCCGGTGGATGTCGGTTTCCTCCTGGAAATCGAGCGTCCACGCGATCACGCCGAGGGCTGGGAAGTAGAGTGGGGTCCGCTGTTCGAAACCGACTTCGGCCGGATCCAGCTCAATGCCAACGCCCTGTTCAAGCGCAACTACCGGGCCGAGGGTCTCGCCGAAACCCAGTTGCTCTATCAGTGGCAGGCGAAGTATCGCTGGATGCCCCGGTTCGAATTCGGCTTCCAAGGTTTCGGCGAGATGGGTAAATGGGATCAATGGGCGCCGGCGGACGAACGCTCCCATCGCGCCGGGCCCGCGGTGTTCGGCAAACTGCCTGTGGGCGAAAGGCAGGCCATTCGCTACAACGCTGCCTGGCTAGTGGGCGCGTCGCAGGCCGCCTCGGACCACACTTTCCGGATGCAGGTCGAGTACGAGTTCTAGCTCAGTCCCGGCCCTGACAGCCAGCGATCAGGATACAGCCTTCGGATAAGCGACGGTCTGCGCCAGCAACACCGGCTGATCGTACGTCAATCCCGGCGCATCGGCCATCGCTGCGCGGTCGAACCAGGCGCGGATAAGCGTCGCCAGGCCGATGCTGGCGGCATACAGGTACACGAGCGGCGAGTCTGGCTCCAAGCTCGGGAGTTCGATTACACTGCGCGCATTCCTCCCTAACGACAGGGTAGTCGCCTGAGGGCTCCGCGTTTTCCGTTTTTCTATGGCTGGGCCATCGTGGCCGTGGCCTTCGTCACCATGGGCGTGGCGGTCAACGCGCGCACCGCGTTCTCGCTGCTGTTCCCGCCCATCTTGGCGGAGTTCGGCTGGGAGCGCGGCGTGACGGCCGGTGCGTTCTCGTTCGGCTTTTTCATTTCCGCCATCCTGAGCCCGCTGCTCGGCCGCCTGATGGATCGCCACGGACCGCTCCTGGTGCTCGAGGCGGGCGTAGGCATCATGGGCATCGGGCTGCTCGCGGCCGCGCACGTGAGCCAGCCCTGGCATCTCTACCTCACGCTGGGCGTGCTGGTGGGCGCGGGCAGCGTGGCCCTGGGCTTTACCGGCCAGGCGCTGCATCTGCCGAACTGGTTCGTGCGCCGGCGCGGCCTCGCGATGAGCATCGCGTTTTCCGGCGTCGGCATCGGCTCGATCGTGCTCTTGCCCTGGCTGCAGAGCATGATCGCGCACGCGGGCTGGCGCGCCGCCTGCACCGGCATGGGCATTCTCGTATTCGCCCTGCTCGCGCCGCTCAACCTGCTGGTGCGGCGCCGGCCCGAGGATCTGGGCACAGGCCCGGACGGCGATCGCGTCGCGCCGGCAGCGGCCGCGGCCAAGCCGCACGCGAACGTCGTCGATCACGCCTGGGCAGCGATCGACTGGACGCTGGCGCGGGCAATGCGCACCGCGCGCTTCTGGTGGATCGCAGCCGGCTATTTCTGCGGCCTGTTTGCCTGGTACGCGGTGCAGG
The DNA here is from genome assembly GCA_021825225.1 of Pseudomonadota bacterium. Lineage (GTDB taxonomy): Bacteria > Pseudomonadota > Gammaproteobacteria > Burkholderiales > SG8-39 > 2-12-FULL-64-23. The sequence continues at coordinate 1,227 of JAKAIH010000333.1, read as the reverse complement.
TGCATCAGACCAAATATCTGATCGAATCCGGTTTCGCCCCGATGTACGCGGCGTGGGCGCTGGGCTTCGTCAGCTTCGCCGCGATTCCGGGACAGATCGCACTCGGGCACATCTCCGATCGCATCGGGCGCGAGTGGGTCTGGACCGTAGGCAACGTCGGCTTCGTGCTGTGCTATGCCGCGCTGCTCATGATGAGCGTCTCGCCCAGTCCCGCGCTGCTGTGGTTCATGGTCGCGGTACAGGGCTTTCTCGGCTATGGCATGACCTCGGTCATAGGCGCGATTCCGGCCGAGATCTTCGCCGGCCGCCATTACGGCGGCATATTCGGCACCCTCATGGGCATCGCCATCGCCGGCGGCGCGCTGGGTCCCTGGGTCACCGGCGCGCTCTACGATGCAAGCCACAGCTATACGCTCGCGTTTTCGCTTGCGATCGGCTGCAGCGTCGTTTCGACCGTGTGCATCTGGCTCGCCGCACCGCGCCAGATACGCGCCGTGGCCGGACGCATCGGCCGCACCAGCGCAAAAGATTAATCCGCTGCGTCAGTAAGGTATCATGAGCGAAAAATCGTTCTAATCGTCGTGGCGGCAGTTCATGCGTGTTGCAATCATCGGTTCCGGCCCAGCCGGCTTCTACGCGGCGGAGGCGCTGCTCAAGCGCAGCGACGCGGTGGTCGAGGTGGACATGTTCGACCGCCTCCCCACCCCCTACGGGCTGGTACGCGGCGGCGTGGCGCCGGACCACCAGAAGATCAAGACCGTCGCGCGCGTTTTTGCAGCGACCGCGACGCGACCGACGTTCCGCTTCCTCGGCAACGTGCACCTCGGGCGTGAGCTCAGCGTGGAGGATCTGCGGCAGCATTACCACCAGATCGTCTATGCCACCGGCAACGAAGCCGACCGCCGCCTCGGCATTCCGGGCGAAGGCATCGCGCGCTGCACCCCGGCGACGGTGTTCGTCGGCTGGTACAACGGCCATCCCGATTATCGCAAGGCGCAAATCGATCTGTCGGTCGAGCGCGTCGCGGTCATAGGCAACGGCAACGTCGCCATCGACGCCGCGCGCATCCTGCTGCGCGGCGGCGCCGAACTGGAGAAGACGGACATCGCCGCGCACGCGCTCGAAACCCTGCGCGCGAGCCGGGTGCGCGAGGTGTTCCTCCTCGGGCGGCGCGGGCCGGAGCAGGCCGCGTTTTCCTCGGCAGAACTCAAGGAACTGGGCGCGATG
>JAKAIH010000332.1 GCA_021825225.1 Pseudomonadota bacterium | reverse complement strand
ACCACGTCGGCGTTGAAGCACGTGGCGGCACCGGTAGGCTCGCCGCGCAAGCCCACCGAGGCGACCGAAATGCCCAGTTCCAGCCCGATCAAATGCCAGCGCTTGTACAGGCAGGCGTAGCGGCCGCTGGGATCGGTGCGCACCATGTATTCCTTGAAGCAATTGCGGATGTACTCGGTCTCGCCCTCGAACACCACGAACACGCCGAAGCGGATGTCGTAGGGAATCACGCGCCCATCCTTCTCCAGCGAGGAAATCACCTCGACCTGGCCTTTCTGGTGCAGCACCCCGCCTTCCGCGATCGGCCGGCATACGAACGGAATGTCGTCCACCGAGGCGGGCGGATAGGTGAGGCCGTCGGGCGGCGCGACCAGGCCGGTCGCATTGCACACGGCCGTGCTCTCGATCGAGGGCTTGGAGCCGTCGAGGAAGGAATTGAACATCTTCGGGTTGAGGCCGCCGATCTTCGCCTGCTCGGGCGTGAGTCCGTAATTGGCCCAGACCGTCTCGGGCGTCGACTCCGAAAAATGCGGCAGCCATTTGTGCCCGCGCCCTGCGGCAACCACGGAGAACCCCGCGGCCCGCGCCCAGTCGACCAGATCGCAGATCAGCGCCGGCTGGTCGCCGTAGGCCAGGCTGTAGACCACGCCGGCCGCCTGCGCCTTGCGCGCGAGCAAGGGCCCGCAGAAGGCGTCGGCCTCCACCGTGACGTTGACCACGTGCTTGCCATGGGCGAATGCCGCCAGGCAATGCTCCACCGCCGCAGGCGGGTTGCCGGTGCACTCGACGATGATGTCGATTTTCGGATGCGCGACCAGGGCCTGCCAGTCGTCGCCCAGATGGGTATTGCCCCTGGCCAGGGCATCGTCCAGGGAGCTTGCGGCAAACTGCTCTGCCTTCCAGCCCACGCGCTCCAGGTTCGCCCGTGCCGCTGCCGGTGCGAGGTCGGCAATGCCGGCGAGATGCACGCCCGGCGTCTTGGGAATTTGCGCGAGGTACATGGCGGCGAATTTTCCGGCGCCGATCAGGCCTACGCGCAGGGGTCTGCCTTCCGCCTGGCGCTGCTGCAGTTTGCGGAACAGATTCATCGTCATCCAATCAAAATAAGAAATCGAACCGAGCCGGCCGGCTAAGGTTTGGGCGCCGGCGCCGTGGCGGCTTTGGCCGGAGCCTTGTCGCGGCTCTTGTCCACGATCTGAAAGAAAATCTCGTCCTGCTTGATCATGCCGAGCTCGTAGCGGGCGCGCTCCTCGATCGCGTCGTAGCCCTGCTTCAGATCGCGCACCTCGGCGTCCAGCGCGTCGTTGCGCGCGCGCAGTTCGGCATTGTGGTCCTTTTGCGCTTTCACCTGGCGATCGGTTTCCCACACGTGCAACCAGCCGCCCTTGCCCAGCCACAGCGGATACTGCAGCAATACGATCAGCACGGTGAAGACGATGGACAGTATGCGCATTAACTTGTCGTTGATTCGGCCGCCTAGCGCAGTTGGTAGAACGCGTCCCTGCCGGGATAGCCTACCGTGTCGCCCAGGTCCTCTTCGATGCGCAGCAATTGGTTGTATTTGGCGATGCGGTCCGAGCGCGAGAGCGAGCCGGTCTTGATCTGCAGCACATTCGTGCCCACCGCGATGTCGGCGATGGTGGTGTCCTCGGTCTCGCCCGAGCGGTGCGAGATGACCGCGGTATAGCCCGCGCGCTTCGCCATCTCGATCGCGGCGAAGGTCTCGGTGAGCGTGCCGATCTGGTTGACCTTGATCAGGATGGAATTCGCCACGCCCTCGGCGATGCCTTCGCGCAGGATCTTGGTATTGGTCACGAAGATATCGTCGCCGACCAGCTGGATCTTCTTGCCCAGGCGCTCGGTGAGGATTTTCCAGCCGTCCCAGTCGCCCTCGGCCATGCCGTCCTCGATGCTGATGATCGGATACTTGTCCGCCAGATTCGCAAGATAGTCGGTGAACTGGCCCGAGGACAGTTGCAGGTTTTCCGATTCGAGGCAATAGCGCCCGTCCTTGTAGAACTCGGAGCTGGCGCAGTCCATGGCGAGCAATACGTCCTGCCCGGCCTGGTAGCCGGCCTGGTCGATCGCCTCCATGATCAGCTGCAGCGCCGCCTCGTGGCTGGGCAGATTCGGCGCGAAGCCGCCCTCGTCTCCGACCGTAGTGGGCATGCCGCGCTTCTGCAGCAGGCCTTTCAGCGCGTGGAACACCTCGGCGCCGCAGCGCAAGGCGTCGCGAAAACTCTGCGCGCCTACCGGAACGATCATGAACTCCTGCATGTCCAGGCTGTTGTTGGCGTGCGCGCCGCCGTTGATGATGTTCATCTGTGGCACCGGCATCTGCATCGCGCCCGCACCGCCGAAATAGCGGTACAGGGGCAGGCCGCACTCGTCCGCCGCGGCCTTGGCCACCGCCATAGACACGGCGAGCAGCGCATTGGCGCCCAGGCGCGATTTATTGTCGCTGCCGTCAAGGTCGATCAGGGTCTTGTCGATGAAACTCTGCTCGGACGCATCCAGACCCATGATGGCTTCGGAAATTTCGGTATTGACGTGCTCCACCGCGTGCAGCACGCCCTTGCCCAGATAGCGCAGCTTGTCGCCGTCGCGCAGTTCAATGGCTTCGCGCGTGCCGGTGGAGGCGCCCGAAGGCACCGCCGCGCGCCCCATCACGCCGGACTCCAGCAGCACATCGGCCTCCACGGTCGGGTTGCCGCGCGAATCCAGGATCTCCCTTGCTACCACATCGACTATCGAGCTCATGTTCTTGTCCTTGTGCTAATTCAGGCGTCAGAAATTTTACCGCGGCCAGGTTTGCATTCCGCTACAGCGATTGCTCGGCGAAGCCCTGCTGCTTGACCACATCGTCCAGCGCCTTGAGCGTCGCCAGCAAGCCCTTCATGCGCGCCAGCGGCCAGGCGTTGGGTCCGTCGGAGAGCGCCTTCGCCGGATCGGGGTGGGTCTCCATGAACAGCCCGGCCACGCCGGAGGCTACCGCGGCGCGCGCGAGCACCGGCACGAATTCGCGCTGCCCGCCGCTCACCGCGCCCTGCCCGCCGGGCAATTGCACCGAATGCGTGGCGTCGAACACCACCGGGCAGCCGGTTTCGCGCATGATCGCAAGCGAGCGCATGTCCGATACCAGGTTGTTGTAACCGAAGCTTGCGCCGCGCTCGCACACCAGGATGTTGTCCGCACCGCTGGCGCGCCGCGCCTTGGCCACCACGTTCTTCATGTCAGCGGGCGCGAGAAACTGGCCCTTCTTGATGTTGACCGGTTTGCCGGCGCTCGCCACGGCGTTGATGAAATCGGTCTGGCGGCAGAGGAATGCCGGCGTCTGCAGCACGTCCACCACCGCCGCTGCCGCTTCGATCTGGCCGATCTCGTGCACATCGGTCAGCACCGGCACGCCGATCTGCCGTTTCACCTCGGCGAGTATTTTCAGGCCTTCGTCCGCTCCCGGACCGCGGAAGGATTCGCCCGAACTGCGGTTGGCCTTGTCGTAGGACGACTTATAGATGAAATGCACGCCCAGTTCGGCGCAGATTTCCTTCAGCGTCCCCGCCGTGTCCAGCGCAAGCTGCCTCGATTCGATGACGCAGGGACCGGCGATCAGGAATATCGGCTGCTCGAGGCCGACCTCGAAGCCGCACAGTTTCATGCCGCCGTAACCGCTGCGACTTGCGCACCCTGGGCAGTACTGGTCTTGCGCGCCTGATACGCCAGCGCGGCTTCGACGAAGGCCTTGAACAGCGGATGTCCGGTGCGCGGCGCGGAGCTGAACTCGGGGTGAAACTGGCAGCCGATGAACCAGGGATGCGCATTCGGGCCCTCGGTGGGCAGCTCGATCAGCTCGCACAGCGCTTCGACCTTGGTGCGCGCCGCCACCTTCAGGCCGGCCGCCTCCAGCCGCGGCAGATAGAAGTTGTTGACCTCATAGCGGTGGCGATGGCGCTCGTTCACCACGTCGCTCTGATAGATCCGCTGCACCTGCGTGCCGGGGACGATGTCGGCCGGCTGCGCGCCCAGGCGCATGGTGCCGCCGAGATCGGAGCTCGCGTCGCGGTGCTCGACCTTGCCTTCGCGAT
>JAKAIH010000331.1 GCA_021825225.1 Pseudomonadota bacterium | reverse complement strand
GCACGTCATTGTCCATGCACGGCAGGTCGTCGTGCACCAGGGAGTAGGCATGGATCATTTCGATTGCGGCAGCCACGACTTCCACCCGCGCCGCATCGGCTGCCGCAAGCTCGCCCGCGGCGAACGCAAGCAGTGGCCGCACGCGTTTGCCGCCGCCAAGCACCGCATAGCGCATGGCGCGATGCAGGCGCTCGGGCACGACCTCCGGCGCGGGCAGCAAACGCTGCAATGCGCTTTCCATGCGCGCCTGGATTGCCGCCATCCAGGCGGAAAAATCAGTCGTCTTGTTCAGCACCGGGAAAGGCTTGAAGAGTATTGGCTTCGAGTATCTGCACTTGCTGCTGTGCCTGCGCAAGCTTGGCCTGACAGTATTGCGCCAGCTCCAGGCCGCGCTTGTGCGCGGCCAGGGATTGCTCCAGGGACAGCTGCCCCGATTCCATGCCGGCAACGAGTTTTTCCAACTCGGCCAACGCGGCTTCGAAGCTGAGGGACTCGCCGCCGGTGGAAGCTGGCTTGGGCGATTTGGACATAATCGGAATAGAACCTTATAAAACGCGAAAATAGCTGAACTACACCCTGCCAGTCAAATCAAAAACACGGTAAAATTCTGAAATATTGGCCTTTTGCCGACTGGTTGTCGTGCGTACCGCGCACTGGTCTAGCGAGGTTAAGTGTAATGTCCGATATCGCCAGCCCCTCAAAACTCAAGCAAAGCAGCCCGCAGCTCCCGGTCTCCTGGTATTTCGACCAGCAGATGCTGGAACTCGAGCAAAAGCTGCTGTTCGGGAACGGCCCGGGCTATATCGGCCACGAGTTGATGGTGCCCAACGAAGGTGATTATCACAGTCTCGCCTGGATGGACCATGCCAAGTTGCTGATCCGCAACGCGCACGGCGTCGAGCTCCTGTCCAATGTCTGCCGCCACCGCCAGGCCGTCATGCTCGAAGGCCGGGGCAATGCGCGCAACATCGTCTGCCCGCTGCACCGCTGGACCTACGACACGCGCGGCGAGCTCCTGGGTGCGCCCCACTTTCCCGACAACCCCTGCCTCAACCTGCCGAAGACGCCGCTGCAGAACTGGAACGGGCTGCTGTTCGCCGGGAAGCGCAATATCGCGCAGGATCTCGCCGGCCTGCGCGAGCGCGCGGACCTGGATTTTTCCGGCTACATGCTCGATCGCGTGGAAATCCACGAATGCAATTACAACTGGAAGACGTTCATCGAAGTCTATCTCGAGGACTATCACGTCGTGCCGTTCCATCCGGGTCTGGGCAATTTCGTCACCTGCGACGACCTCGAATGGCAGTTCGGCCCGCGCCATTCGGTACAGACCGTCGGCCTCAACAACCGCCTCGCCAAACCCGGCAGCACGACTTACGCGCGCTGGCACAAGGCGGTACTCGATTACTACCAGGGCGAGGTTCCGCCCCACGGCGCGATCTGGCTCACGCTCTACCCCAACATCATGATCGAGTGGTATCCGCATGTGCTGGTGGTGAGCACGGTTCACCCGCGCGGCCCGCAGGCGACGACCAACGTGGTCGAGTTCTATTACCCCGAAGACGTGGTCCTGTTCGAGCGCGAATTCGTCGAGGCCGAGCAGGCGGCCTACTGGGAGACCGCGATCGAGGACGACGAAATCGCGCTGCGCATGGACCGCGGCCGCAAAGCGCTGCTGCAGCAGGGAATCAGCCAGGCCGGGCCCTATCAATCGCCGATGGAAGACGGCATGCTGCATTTCCACGAATACCTGCGGCGCGAGTTGGGCAAGCCCATCTGACGTCCTCGCGCGCAGCGCATGCCGGTGCTCCGCTATCGCGCCCGCAGCCATCCGGATAATTTCCACGAGAGTACTCATGCCGCATACCACGCTGGTCAGCACCGCAGAGCTTGCAGCACACCTGGACGATCCCGCCTGGGTGGTGTTCGACTGCCGCCACGACCTCGCCAAACCCGACTCGGGCGCGCAGGATTACGCGGCATCGCACATCCCCGGGGCACGCTTTCTGCATCTGGACCGCGATCTCTCGGCGCCGGCGACCGGAAAGAACGGGCGCCATCCGCTGCCCGATCCGCAGGCGTTCATGCGCACACTGGGAGCGGCCGGCGTCGATGCGCGCACGCAGGTCGTCGCCTATGACGCCCAAGTCGGCGTATACCCCGCGCGTCTGTGGTGGATGCTGCGCTGGCTCGGGCACGAAAACGTCGCCGTGCTCGACGGCGGCTACGCCAAATGGACGCAGGAAGGGCGTTCCGTGACCAGCGCCGCGCCCCGGCTCGCGCCGGCGCAATTTGCCGGCCAGCCGCGCCCGATATCCGTTGACGCCGACTACGTGCTGCGATCGATCGGCCAGCCCGGCCGCATGCTTATCGATGCGCGCGGCCCCGACCGCTTCCGCGGCGAAAACGAGACCCTCGACCCGGTGGGCGGACGCATCCGCGGCGCGCTCAACCGTTTTTTCCGCGACAATCTGGATGCAAACGGCTGTTTCAAGCCGGCGCAGGATTTGCGTCAGGGCTTCGCCGCCCTGCTGGGCAACACACCGCCCGAGGCCGTGGTCCATTCCTGCGGTTCCGGCGTCTCTGCCTGCCACAATGTGCTCGCCATGGAAATTGCCGGTTTCCCCGGCTCCAGGCTGTATCCGGGCTCATGGAGCGAGTGGTGCAGCGACCCGAGCCGGCCTAGGGAAACAGGCTGAAACGATTGCGCCCCGGCGGAGGGGCGAAGGAAGGGCTTGCTTCGCTGCTGCGCGCCTCGCTCGCCCTAGCCGTTCGATGCTTGCCGATCTGATCCTGCTGCTGCATTTCGCGCTCGCCGCCTTTATCGTCCTCGGCCTGCCCCTGGTGTGGATCGGCGCCTGGCGCGCCTGGAACTGGACGCGCAATCGCAGCCTGCGCTACGCGCACGCCGCAGCCATCGTCGTGGTCGCAGCCGAAGCCCTGGCGGGCAGCGTCTGCCCGCTGACGCGCTGGGAAGACGCCGTGCGCGCCGGTGACGATGGCAGGAGTTTCGTCGGCCGCTGGGTGGCGCGGCTGCTGTACTACGAATTGCCGGAATGGACTTTCACGCTGGCCTACATGCTGTATGCGCTGGCGACGCTGGCGACGCTGCGCCTGATCGCTCCGCGCCCGCCTTCCCGCACCAGGCGATAACAGGCTATTATTTTGACTCTATGCATACCAGCCATCCGGAACAGCAATATCTCGAACTCCTGCGCCATGTGATCGAACAGGGCGCAAGAAAGAGTGACCGCACCGGCACCGGTACGCTGTCGGTGTTCGGCTGGCAGCTGCGTTTCCCGCTGACGTCTTTCCCCCTGCTCACCACCAAGAAGCTGCACCTGAAGTCCATCATCCACGAACTGCTGTGGTTCCTGCGGGGCGATACCAACGTACGCTACCTGCGCGAGCACGGAGTCAGCATCTGGGACGAGTGGGCGGACGCAGGGGGCGAGCTGGGTCCGGTCTACGGTTACCAGTGGCGCAAGTGGAAAGCGCCCGACGGCCGCTCGATCGACCAGATCGCGCAGCTGGTCGAAGGCATCAGGAAGAACCCCGATTCGCGCCGCCACATCGTCAGCGCCTGGAATCCGGCCGATATCGAGCGCATGAAACTGCCGCCCTGCCACGTTCTGTTCCAGTTCTATGTCGCCGGCGGCAGGCTGTCCTGCCAGCTGTATCAGCGCAGCGCGGACCTGTTCCTGGGCGTGCCCTTCAACATCGCCTCCTATGCGCTGCTCACCTTGATGGTGGCGCAGGTGTGCGAACTGCAGCCGGGCGAGTTCGTGCACACGCTGGGCGACGCGCATCTCTACCTCAACCACCTCGATCAGGCGCGCGAGCAGCTCGCGCGCGCGCCGCGCCCCTTGCCGCTGATGCGCATCAATCCGGCGGTCAAAGACATCTTCGGCTTCCGCTACGAAGATTTCAGCCTGGAAGGGTACGATCCTCATCCCGCGATCAAGGCGCCGATCGCCGTCTGATGCGCCACGCCGCGCCGCTGAAATAGTGTCCGAAAATCCCCCTTCCGCAAGCTCCCCCCTGCGCATCGTCGCTGTGCGCACGCTGGTGTTTCGTGCGCCGCTCGCCGAACCGGTGC
>JAKAIH010000330.1 GCA_021825225.1 Pseudomonadota bacterium | reverse complement strand
CTTGCCGCCGGGGTCGTTCCAGAAGCCCACCGGCATCGACGGGAACGGTTTGGTGCAGACGAGTTCGCCTTTCTGTCCCAGCAGCGCGCGGCCGTCTTCGTCCCACACCTCGACCTTCATGCCGAGGCTGCGACATTGCAGCTCGCCGCGGTAGACGGGCAGGATCGGATTCGCGTCGGCGAAACAGCCCATGACGTCGGTGCCGCCGGAAATCGACGACAGGCACATATCGCGCTTGATGTCGCGATAGACGTAGTCGTAGCTCTCCGGCACCAGCGGCGAGCCGGTCGAGATCAGGGTGCGCACCGAGGCGAGGCTATGTGTCTTGCCGGGTTTGAGGCCGCGCTTGGCGATCGCGTCGATGAATTTGGCCGAAGTGCCGAACTGGGTAAAGCATTCGGCGTCGCAAAAGTCGAACAGGATCGCCGCATCGCGCATGAAAGGCGAGCCGTCGTAGAGCATCAGGCTCGCCTCGGCGACCAGGCCCTGGAACAGCAGGTTCCACATCACCCAGTTGCAGGTGGTGTAGTAGAAGAAGCGGTCCAGCGGCCTCACGTCGAACTGCAGCTTGTAGGTCTTCAGCGCCTGCAGCAGCGTGCCGCCCGCGCCGTGCACGATGCACTTGGGCTTGCCGGTGGTGCCCGAGGTGAAAAGGATGTACAGCGGATGGTCGAACGGCAGCTGCGCGTAGGCGATCGCAGCCGGCGCATACGGTGCGATCCAGTCGGCGTAGCGCAGCGCGCCGGCGATGGCGGACACCTCGGGCCGCGCCGTCAGATGCGGCACGACGACGACGCGGCGCACGCTCGGCAGCTGCGCCGCGATGTCGCGCACGCGCGCGAGCGAGTCGTGTCTCTTGCCGTTGTACAGATAGCCGTCGGCGCAGAACAGCAGTTTCGGCTCGGTCTGGCCGAAACGGTCGAGCACGCCGTCCGAGCCGAAATCGGGCGAGCAGGAGGACCACACTGCGCCGATCGAGATCGCCGCGAGCGCGAGCACTGCGGTCTCCGGCATGTTCGGGATGAACGCGGCGACGCGGTCGCCCGCGGTGAGTCCCTCGGCGCGCATCGCCTGCGCCACGCGCGACACCTCGGCATGCAACTCGGCGTAGCTCATGCGTCGGCGAAAGCCGGTTTCGTCCCAGAACACCAGCGCGTCGGCCGCATCGCGCCGGCGCAGCATGTTCTCGGCGAAATTGAGCCGCGCCTCCGGAAACCACCTGGCGCCGGGCATGCGATCACCGTCGACGAGCACGCGTGCGCCCTTGTTCGACGCGAGCACGCCGCAGTCGTCCCACACCGATTCCCAGAACTGCTCCGGATGATCCACGCTCCAGTCGTAGAATTCGGGGTAGGTGTTGAAGCCGAGCTTCCAGCGCCGGATCGCACGCCGCGCAAAGCGGGTGAGATTCGCTTGCTCGATTTGCGCCTGGCTGGGCGCCCACATCGCTTGTTCGGACATTGTCGGTACCATTTTCCCGGGGTTGTTCCGTCCTGATATAGTAACCGGCCGCAAGGCATGATGGAATGGGCGTATGCCGCGCATGATCTCCAGGCTGATCTCCCGAGGAACCCTATTGCTGGGCGCTTGCCTCGCGATGGGCGCAGCCCAGGCGCAGACCCCCGCGTCGCCCTGCGCCGGCCCGCCGTCGGCGCCCGTAGTTGCCGGCGGCACACCGGCGCGCGAGCCGACGGTAAAGGACTATGAGCAGATCCTCAAACGCGAGCCGCGCAACGCGCACGAGTACTACGACCACGGCGTGCTGCACGAGCGCATGGGCCAGCACACCAGCGCCATCCTCGATTACACCCGGGCGATAGCGCTCGACCCCTGCCTGGCGCAGGCCTACGAGCGCCGCGGCGTCGTTCATGCCAGCCAGGGGCAGTTCGAGCGCGCCCTCGCCGACCTGGACGAGGCGATCCGCATCGACGCGAACTCCTCCTCGGCCCACGTCAACCGCGGCGCGGCATTCGAAGCCATGGGGCAGAACCAGCGCGCGCTTGCCGATTTCAGCCAGGCGGTCGCGCTGGACCCGCGCTCCGCCAATGCACACGCGCGGCGCGGCGCAAGCTTCGAGCTCGCAGGCGAACTCGATCGCGCGATCCAGGAATACGACGCCGCCATACGCCTCGACCCCGGCGACGCGCAGGCCTATTTCTTCCGCGGCCGAACTCTCATCCGGCAACGCCAGTTCGAGCGCGCCCTCGCCGATCTGGACCAGGCGCTGCGCCTGGATCCGCGCGACGCGAAAGCGCACCAGAGCCGCGCCGCCGTGTTCGCCGCGACCGGCGAGCACGCGCGCTCGATCGAGGATTACAGCGCGGCGATACGCCTGAACCCCCAATATGCGCTTGCCTACCAGGGCCGCGGCGACGCCTATGCGCGCACCGGCGAACCCGAGCGCGCGCTGCAGGATTACGCCGAGGCGATACGCCTGAATCCAAACAACGCCTACGCCTACTACAGCCGCGGGCTGGTGCTGGCGTCCAGGGGAGATCAGCAGCGCGCGATCGAGAACCTGGACCGGGCGATCCAGCTCAAGCCGGACTTCGCCCTCGCCTTGCGCCAGCGCGGCATGAGTTGGCAGAAACTCGGCCAAATCGAGCGCGCCGTGGCCGATTTCGACGCGGCCATCCGCCAGGATGGGCGCGACACGGTCGCGCTCAACGAGCTCGCCTGGCTGCTCGCGACATCAAAGGACGCGCAGTGGCGCGACGGCAAGCGCGCGGTGGAACTGGCAGCCAAGGCCTGTAACCTCAGCGGCTGGAAAATTCCCGACCTGTTCGACACCTACGCCGCGGCGCTGGCCGAAGCCGGCAGGTTCGGGGATGCGGTCAAATGGCAGGAAGCGGCGCTGGAGTCGGCCGAATTCGAACGCGCGCACGGGGATGGTGCGCGCGCAAGGCTGCGCCTGTACCGCGAGGGCAAACCTTATCACGCGCCCTAGACGGGCATTCAGTTTCGTCAGGAAACGATCAGACCGACCAGATAGGCCACGCCATAAGAGATGGCGGCCGCGCCGACGAATACCACACTGCCGCGGGTCATGCCCTTGGGTATGCCCATATCCACCAGCCAGCGTTTGATGTAATAGGCCGCGACGAAATACGCGATCGTCGAAACGACGATGCTGGTCATGTTGAGGCTGCCCATGTTGAGGTTGCCCGCGTCGAGACCGTTCACGTTGGTATTGTTCATGCCCGCAAGCATAACCAAATGCGCGGCGATTTTGGGGCATTGTCGGGCCAGAGTCGGGTTTCCCCTAAGCCGCCGTGCGGTGATTGGCCGGCGGGTGCACGCACTCTGGCCAGCTTGGACAAGGGCTGGGCGAGTGAGTAGAATGGGCCGCGCAATCCCCCCGGTTGCACCACGCCGGACCGGGCGACTGATTAAACAATTAGGGAGTCCTCCATGAAACGCCTCGCCACACTCGCATTTGCGCTACCACTGTCGATCGCCCTGATCGCCCCCGTCGCCGCGCAGGATCTCACCGGCACGCTGAAGAAAGTCAAGGAAACCGGAACGTTCACCATAGGCTACAGGGAATCGTCGATTCCGTTCTCCTATCTGGACGACAAACAGCAGCCTATCGGCTACGCGATGGACCTGTGCATGCGCGTCGTCGACGCGGTCAAGGCCGACCTGAAAATGCCCAATCTCAAGCTGGGCCTGCAGCCGGTCACTTCGAGCAACCGCATCCCGCTGCTGCAGAACGGCACCATCGACATGGAATGCGGCTCGACCACCAACTCGGTGCAGCGCCAGCAGCAGGTGTCTTTCGGCCCGACCTATTTCGTCATCAACGTGACGGCGGCGGTGAAGAAGAACTCCGGCATCAACACGCTCGCCGATCTCAACGGCAAGACGATCTCGACCACCTCGGGCACGACATCGGTGCCGCTGATCAAGGCCTACGAAAAAACCAAGAACGTGACGGTGAAGGAAATCTACGGCAAGGACCACGGCGAATCCTTCCTGCTGCTGGCCGACGACCGCGCTTCCGCCTTCGTCATGGACGACATCCTGCTCGCCGGCCAGATCGCCAATTCCAAGGATCCGGCGGCCTACAAGATCATCCCCGAATCGCTGCGCCAGGAGCCGTACAGCATGATGATCC
>JAKAIH010000329.1 GCA_021825225.1 Pseudomonadota bacterium | reverse complement strand
CTATCTCGACGAAATCGACGACGAGCTGTTCTCGGCGCTGCGGCATGCCGATGAACTGGGTCCCTGGGAACCCAGCGTGCAACAGACGATCCTGTTTGTCGGCCTTGCCGTGTGGCCGGACCTCGACCCAGGACTGCGCCAGGCGCTGCGGCAGACCATACAGCGCGGCGCAGCGCGCAATTCCAGTAAAATGTTTCAAATTGTCAAAAGTTACGCGCGTTTCGACCTCGTTTGTGCTATAGACAAATACCAAGTTATCGCCGGACCGGACTGCAAACAGGCAGACAAACCGGAGTGAACCGGCAAGAAGGGATGTCATCGATGTTCGCCGCCAACACTGAAATCAATCGCTTCGCAGCACACGCGTTGGGCGCGTGCTGCATGATGCTCGCGCTGGCCGCGTTTTCATCCGGCGCCTGGGCGCAGGCCGGATTCGCGCATGAAGTCTCCGGTCTGGTTTCCATGTACCAGGCATCCGCCAAAGCGACTCCGGTCAAGGGCGGGGATACGTTCGATAGCGGGACGGTGTTCCAAACCGGGACCGATGGAAAGGTGATACTCAAGTTCGCCGACGGCCAGATTGTGGCCCTGGGCGCGGAATCGGCCTTGCGCATCGGCCAATATCATTTCGATCTGGCCAGCCGCAGGCAAAACATTTCGACCGTGGAGCTGATGAAGGGCGAAATGCGCTACGTCGCCGGCCTGATCGGCGCGACCAACCGCGAGGGCGTGCGCATTCTCGCCGGCGAATCGATAATCAGCATTTCAAAGCCGGGGGGGGCCGACTTTGCCGTGTCGGTCGATCCCGACCCGAAGGAAGTCGGGTATGCCGCGGTTGCGCTGGGTGAGATTTCCGTGCGCACGCCCTACGGACCGATCAGCAAAATCGAATCCGACCAGTACGCGCCCTGGAGGCCCGGACGGACGCCGCCGCTGCCGGTACCGCTTGCAGCGGCACCGGCCACGGTTCAGGCGGCCGCAGCGGAGTTGTTGACAACGCTGCTGCCTACACACACGCCTGTCGCGATTGCACCGGCGGCAAAGGCGGCGCTAGCGAGCGCCGAACCCGGCCCGACCAAGGCTGCCGCGAGTCCGGACGCGAGGCAAGCCGGATACGTGGAAGAGGTTTCGAACGGCGTTTCCATCAGGACTGGCGCCGGCGCGACGACTGCAACGGCCGGGACCACATTCGAAGCAGGTGCCACCTTCGATACCGGTACCAAGGGACGCGCCGTACTCAAGTTCGCGGACGGCCAGCTAGTCGTGCTGGGGCCGGGTTCGACGCTCGCCGTCAACGAATACCAATTCGATCCGGACAATATCAAGGCGAGCAAGTCCGCGCTGGACCTGGTGAATGGCGCCATGCGCGTCATCACCGGCGCGATCCACGTGGAGAACCACGAGGGAGTGAGCATTTTAGCCGGAGCGTCGGTGGTCGACATTCTCAATACCACGCCGGCCGATTTCACCGTCGTAGTCAACACCAGGGACAAGGAGGTCGGGGTCGCGCGGGTTACCCTGGGCGAGATTGCCGTAAGTACGCCCTATGGTCCGATCGACAGGATCGAGGCGGACCGGTCGAATTTGTGGGGTCCGAGGCAGACACCCAACTCTCCGATAGCGGTGGGGACAGCGCTTGCCGTGGTTCAGGCGGCGGTGGCGCTGCAGTTATCAGGACTGCCCGACAACACGCCGGTCGCGGTGGCACCGGCCGCACGCGCAGCGGCGGCGGTAGCGGAGGCGAAACAGGCGCGGGCGGCAGCGGCAGCCAATCCGCAGAACGCGCAGCTGCAGGCGACGGCGCAGGCGACAGCGGAGTTGGCGAAAATGGCGACCGCGGAGGCCGCCAGTGCCAACCAGGCGATGGCGGCGAAAACATTTGCAGCGGCTCTGGAAAACATGGCGCCCGAAGATTCGGTCACGGCGAAAAGTATCGCAGCGGCGCTGGAAAACCTGCCACCCACAGGCGCCGGTCCGGTGCTCGCGCAGGCCCCAGCCGCGGCCGCAGCGCCGGCATTCCCGGTTTTCCCGGCGGTGACGCCCGGCGCAGGAGGCGGCTGTACGGGCAGCACGTGCTGACAGCAAGCCGCAGCCGCATCAGGCCCGGTAGCGCAGGTTTCCGGGCCTGTTCATTTTAGGGCTGGCCGTGCAGTACAGAACCGACGGCACCCGTTGGATCTTTGTCTTCTACCTGGCATTGCTCCTGTGGGCGCCGGTCCCATTGGGCAGCAACCGCTCATGGGCCTGGGCCTTGCTCGTGCTGTGGGTATTGCTGCTCGCGCTAGCCTGGCTGGCCGGCGCCATCCGCGGCAAGCACTCTTACCCCGCCGTCCTGCGCGACGCCTGGCCGGTGCTCCTGTGCGGACTCTTGTGGCTAGGCTACGTCTGGCTGCAGCTCCTTCCGCTGCCGGTCTGGATCCTGCAAATACTCTCGCCGCAGGCCGCGCACTGGCACATTGCGGCCGCCGCGCCGGCCACGCCGCGCGCGGCGCCGCTCACGCTCGACCGCTATGCCACCCTGGAGGCGGCATGCAAGAGCACGGCTTATCTGACGTATTTTGCGTTGAGCCTGATCCTGCTGCAGACGCGCAGCCGGATTCGCCTCGCCGCTTATGTGCTGATTGCATCCGGCGTGCTGCAAGCGCTGTACGGCGCGCTGGTCAGCCTGCAAAGCGCGGGCGACGTGGCATCGGGCACTTTTGCCAATCGCAACCACTATGCCGCCTATCTCACCATGTGCCTGTCAGTCGGGATCGGCGTGCTCATTGCGAGCCTTTCGGGCGAGCAGAACCAGACCTGGCGGCGCTTCGTCCACAATCTGATGCAGTGGGTCATCACGCCGAAAATGGCGCTGCGGCTCGGGCTGGTGGTCATGGTGATCGCACTGGTGCTGACGCGCTCGAGGATGGGCAACAGCTCCTTTTTCAGCAGCCTGCTGATCACCGGCGGCATCGGCCTGCTGCTGGCAAAGCGCGCAACCAGGTCGATGGTGATCCTGCTCGTCAGCCTCATCGCGATCGATGTCTTTATCGTCGGCACCTATTTCGGCACGAAACGCGTGGTCGACAGGATAGTGCAGACCAGCGCCGAGACCGAGGATAGAGATGAAGTCGCGGGCTACGCCGTGCACATGTGGGAGGATTACCCCGTCTTCGGATCGGGCCTGGGTTCGTTCCCGCTGGTGTTTCCGCGCTACAGCGAGGCAGGCACCCAGGTGGCTTACACGCATGCGCACAACGATTACCTGGAGTTCGGCGCCGAGACCGGCGTGATCGGCCTGTCGCTGCTCGGGCTGATGGTGCTGACGTCGTTCGCGGCCGCGCTGCGCGCCCAGTATATTCGGCGCGATCCCCTGATGCGCGGCCTGTCCTTCGCCTCCATGATGGGCATACTCGCGCTGATGATCCACAGCTCCGTCGACTTCAATCTGCAGATTCCGGCCAATGCGCTGAGCTTCATGCTGATGCTTGCATTTGCCTGGATATCGCTCTATCACGACCGGGCCGGCGCATGAACGCGAACGGGCTCGGGCGCAGCCGCCTGCCGCGCCGGGCGTTTCTCGAATGGGCGGTTCTGTCGCTGCTGCTGTCGGCGCTGGCACTGGCCCTCGGCGCGATGGTCGGGCTCGGGCGCATCGACCTCGTGCTGTACGACGCGGCGCAGTCCCTGCGCAGCCGGCCCGCGCCCAAAGACATCGTGATCGTGGCGATCGACGACGACAGCATCGCCGCGATCGGCCGCTGGCCCTGGCGCAGGGCAGTCCTGGCGACGCTCCTGGACCGCATCGCGGCCGCGCATCCGCGCGCGATCGGCGTCGACGTGATTCTGTCCGAGCTCGATGAGCGCGACCCCAAGGGCGACGCGGCACTTGCCGCCGTCCTCAGGGCGACGCCGGGGGTGGTCCTGCCGGTGGCGGTGCAGACGCGCGGCGGCCCGGTGCCGCAGATTCTTACTCCGGCGCAACCCTTCCTCGATGCGGGCGTGCGCCTGGCACACGCGCTGGTGGAACCGGATTCCGACGGCGCAGTTCGCAGCGTGTTTTTGCGCGAAGGATTTTCCGGCACTCAATGGCCGGCATTCAGCCTCGCTCTGGGCGCGGCGGCGCTCAGGCAAGGCCCGCTCCCCGGAGAG
>JAKAIH010000328.1 GCA_021825225.1 Pseudomonadota bacterium | reverse complement strand
GCGACCACGCCGTAGGCCTGGTTGTCCACCGTGGTCGGCACCTTGGCCAGGCGCACCGTCGCGTCCGTGCTGTCGAGCATGATCAGATCGGTGAAGGTGCCGCCTACGTCTATGCCTACGACCCAGCTCGATCGATTCGCGGTCATGATTCAAATGGAAAGGTAGGTAGCGCGTATCTGCTCGTTCGCGGCCAGTGCCGCCATGCTGCCCTCATAGCGGATATGGCCTTTCTCGATGATATACGCGCGGTCGGCGACCAAGTTGGCGAAATGCAGGTTCTGCTCGGAGAGCAGGACGCACAGGCCTTCCTGCTTCAGTTCGAGGATGGTCTTTGCCATCTGCTCCACGATCACCGGCGCCAGACCCTCGGAGGGCTCGTCGAGCAGGATCGCACGCGGATTGCCCATGAGCGTGCGCGCGATGGTGAGCATCTGCTGCTCCCCGCCGGACATATGCGCGCCGGGACGCTCGCGCATGCCGGCCAGATTGGGGAACAGGCGGAACAGCTTTTCCGGCGTCCACCGCGGCGCATCGGCGCGCGGCGCCTGCTTGCCGACTTCGAGGTTTTCCATCACGCTGAGGTCGGTGAAGATGCGCCGCTCCTCGGGCACATAGCCCAGGCCCAGACGGGCGATCTGGTAGGGTTCGAGGCGCTCGATGCGCCGGCCGTCGAAGCTGATTTCGCCGGAGAGCGGAGGAACGAGGCCGATCAGCGTTTTCAGCGTGGTGGATTTGCCCGCGCCGTTGCGGCCGAGCAAGACCACTACCTCGCCGCGATTCGCCGACAGGCTGAGGTCGTAGAGGATGTGCGCGCGGCCGTAGGCGCTGTTGACGCCCTTCATCTCAAGCATGCGCCGCTCCACTGAATAGGCTGCCTGTGCCGAGGTAGACCTCCTGCACTTCGCGGTTCGCGCGCACCTCGGCCGGCTTGCCTTCGGCGATGAGCCGGCCGCGATTGAGCACGAGGATGCGATCGGCGTGCGCGAACACCACGTCCATGTCGTGCTCGGTGAACAGCACCGCGATATTGGAGGCGCGCGCGAGTTCGGCGGTGAGGCCCATCAGCGCCACGCGTTCGGCCGGCGCCATGCCCGCGGTGGGCTCGTCCATCAGCAGCAGGCGCGGCCGGTTGGCGAGCGCGATCGCGAGTTCCACGCGCTTCAGGTCGCCGTAGGCGAGCACCGCGCAAGGGCGTGCGGCCTGTTCCGCGATGCCGACGCGCGCGAGCAGTTCCATCGCCTCGTCCACGTACAGCCGCTCGGCCAGCGCAAGCACCGAGTTGAGCCGGCCGTGATAATTGAGCAGCGCGGTCTGCACGTTTTCGCGCACGCTCATCGAGGCGAAAGTGGCGGTGATCTGGAAGGTGCGCCCCACGCCCAGGCGCCAGATCTGGCGCGGTTTCAGGCCGATCAGGCTGCGGCCCTCGAACTCCGCGCTGCCGCCGTCGGCCGCGATCTGGCCGTTGAGCATGTTGAAGCAGGTGGTCTTGCCCGCGCCGTTGGGCCCGATCAGCGCCAGCAGCTCGCCCGCAGCGAGGCTGAAGCTCACCTCGCGCACGGCATGCACGCCGCCGTAGGCCTTGGACAGATTGGCTACCCGCAATATGTTCATGCGCGGTTCTTTCCGGCGCGGGCTTCCCAGCGCTCGCGGATGAAGCCGGCGATGCCCTGCGGAAACGCGAGCACCAGCAACAGGATGATGCCGCCGAGCACGGCGCGCCAGAATTCGGTCTGGCGCGTGATGACGTCCTGCAGCCAGGTGAACACCGCTGCGCCGGCCACGGCGCCGGTGAGCGTCTGGATGCCGCCCATCAGCACCATCACCAGACCATCGACCGAGCGCGGGATAGCCAGGGTGTCGGGCGAGATGCTGCCCTTGGAGAAGGCGTGCAGCGCGCCGGCGAGGCCGGCGAATACGCCGGCGAGGGCGAAGCCCAGCCATTGCTGCCGGCGCACGTCGATGCCGATCGCATCGGCGCGCAACGGCGAATCGCGGCCGGCGCGCAGCGCATAGCCGAAGGGCGTATAGACGATGCGCCACAGCAGCAGGATGGCGGCGGCGCACAGCACCAAGGTCAGGTAGTAGAACGCATTGCCGGACGATAACCAGGGCGCCGGCCAGATGCCGACCAGGCCGTTCGAGCCGCCGGTGAAGGCATCCCACTGATACACGACCGACCAGGCGATCTGCGCGAAGGCGAGCGTCAGCATGGCCAGATACACGCCCGACAGGCGCACGCAGAACCAGCCGAACAGCAGCGCCGCGATCCCGCCGCCCAGCGGCGCGAGCGCGAGCGCAAGCTCCATCGGCACGGCGTGCTTGAGGAGCAGTGCGGCCGCATAGGCACCCAGGCCGAAATAAGCCGCATGGCCGAAGGAATGCATGCCTGCCGGGCCCATGATGAAGTGCAGGCTGACGGCGAACAGCGCGAACACCAGGATATCGGTGAGCAGCACCAGGGTGTAGCGGTCGGAAACGAGGGGCAGCAGCGCGAGCAGGGCGAGCGCCGCAACGAGGGCCATGAACATGCCCCGCGAGGGGAGATGGAGCGGCGGCTCGACCGCAGCCGCGCCGCGCGGTATGCCCTGCTGCCGCCCGAGCAGACCCCAGGGCCGGAACACCAGCACCACCGCCATGACGATGAATTCGATCACCAGCGTCAGCTTGGAAAAAGAGAAGTCGATGCCTAACAGGCTGACGTTGCCGATGCCGATGCAGAACGCCTTGATCACGCCGATGAGGACGGCGGCGAGGAAAGCGCCGGGGATGCTGCCCATGCCGCCGACAACGACCACGACGAACACGTCCGACAGGATCGTCAGGTCCATGGTCAGCACCGCCGGTTCGCGCGGGATCTGCACCGCGCCGCCCAAGCCCGCGAGAAACGCGCCGAGCGCGAACACGCTGGTGAACAGCCATGCCTGGTTCACGCCGAGCGCGCCGGCCATTTCGCGGTCTTCGGTCGCGGCGCGTACCAGCGTGCCCCAGCGCGTGCGCGTGAGCAGCAGCCACAGGAGCAGCAGCACCACCGGCCCGAGCGCGATCAGGAACAGATCGTATTGCGGGAACTCGCGCCCGGCGATGGCCACCGCGCCGCCCAGGCCCGGCGCGCGCGGTCCGAGCAGGTCTTCCGGCCCCCAGATCCACAGCGCGAAATCGCGCACGATCAGGACCAGCGCGAAGGTCGCGAGCAGCTGCAGCAGCTCCGGGGCGTGGTACAGGCGGCGCAGCAGCAGCCTTTCGACGATGGCGCCGAACAGGCCGACGACGATGCCCGCACACAGCACGCCACCCCAGAAACCAAGCATGCCGCCGCCGAAAACATTCACCAGGCTGTAGGCGGTGTAGATGCCCAGCATGTAGAGCGAACCGTGGGCGAAGTTGACGATGCGCGTGACGCCGAAAATGAGCGACAGTCCCGCCGCGACCAGAAACAGCGAGGACGCCGAAGCGAGGCCGTTGAGGAGTTGGATGAACTGGGCGCTAAGGCTCATCGATGGACTTCTAAAGCAGTGTGCCTGGCCGGTGTTCTTCCCCCTGGCAGGGAGAGGGAGGCATTCCCCTCGGCGCGGGGAATGCCGCGTGATTCGCTCAGTCCGCCGGACGCAATTTCTTGACTTCGGCGTCCGAAGGCAGGTATTTCGCGCCGTCGGCGAAATGGAACGACGTCATGACGCCTTTGCCGTCCTTCAGGCCGAGGCGGCCGACGTAGGCGCCCATGGTGGACTGATGGTCGAGCGCGCGGTAGGTGATCTTGCCGAGCGGGGTGTCGACCTGCAGGCCTTTCATCGCCGCGACCAGTTTTTCCTGATCCAGGCTGGTCGCTTTCTTGATCGCGTCAGCCGCGGTCATCAGCATGGCATAGCCTACGATGGAGCCCAGGCGCGGATAGTCGTGGTATTTCTTCTCGTAGGCAGCGAGAAATTTCTTGTGCTCGGGAGTGTTGATCGACTGCCAGGGGTAGCCGGTCACGTACCAGCCTACCGGCGTGTCCGCCTTGAGCGGGTCGAGGTACTCGGGCTCGCCCGCGAGCAGGTTGAATACCACCCGGTTCTTGAACAGGCCGCGGGTTTGGCCCTCGCGCACGAACTTGGCGAGGTCGCCAGCGAAGAGCGACGAAAAGATCGCATCGGGCTTGGCAT
>JAKAIH010000327.1 GCA_021825225.1 Pseudomonadota bacterium | reverse complement strand
CCGATCTGATTGCAACATTGATTGCTGGTGCTTTCGCGCGCGACCTTCATCTGTTGTATCGCTACGGGATAGACGTGCAGCGCCAGACCGAGGATCTGGACCTCGCTTTCGCGCTGTCGGACTGGGCCGCCTTCGACGCGCTGACGGAACGATTGACCGGCTCTGGTGCTTTCCGGCCATCGGCGAACGCTGCACATCGGATGCGGCATCGCACCGGCCTGCCCGTCGATTTCGTGCCGTTCGGAAAGGTGGAGACCACGGAGAGGAAGATTGCGTGGCCACCCCGTGGCGAAGTAGTGATGGATGTCTTCGGTTTTCGCGAAGCGCTCGTCACCGCCCACGAGGTGCTGTTGCCCGGCGATGCTCGAACGAAAGTCGTCTCGTTGCCGGCGCTGGCCCTGCTGAAGATCGTCTGCTGGCAGGATCGCCACTATGCGTTCCCGCGCAAGGACGCACACGATCTCCACCTGATCCTGCAGAATTACCTGCGTGCAGGCAATGAACAGCGTCTTTGGGACGAGTTTCGTCATTGGACCGATGATGACGCGTTCCAGTACGAGCTTGCAGGAGCTCGAATGCTCGGTCTCGACGTGGGCGCTCTCCTCGACGACGGCGGTAGCGATCGCGTCGCCGGAGTACTGTCGGAGCAGGTTGACACGGCCAATCCGGGAACGCTTCCGGGCGAAATGATTGTTTACGAGCCGGACCGTGCGCGGGCACTGCTTGACGCCATGCTGAGCGGCATACTGGAGAATCGTCAAAAATGAACAGCGCCACCATCGTCCAAAATTGTGGCATCGGCCCGCAGCGCGCTGGCGGTCGAAACGAATTGCGCTGTCACGCGCGGGAAGACTCCGGCGCGAGTTCGTCAGGCTCGCCGGAACAGCGCGAGGAACCCGGCCGCGAGCATGAACATGCCGCCGAAGCCGCGATTCATCCAGCGCAGATGGTGCGGCTCGCGCAGCAGGCGCAGTACGCGCGAGGCGAACAGGGCGTAGGCGCTCATGATGACGAGGTCCGTCGCGGTGAGCGTCGCCATGCATATCAGATACTGCGGTAGCGCCGGCGCCTGCGCGTCGATGAACTGCGGCAGCACTGCGAGCAGGAAAATGGTCGCTTTGGGATTGCTCGCGTTGACCAGGAAGCCTTGCGTGACCAATGCCCGGAAAGTGCCCGGAGAATGGCTATCAGAGCCGATCTCCACGGGCATCGCCTCGGCGCGAAACTGCTGCCAGCCGAGATAGCACAGATAGGCCACGCCGAAGCCCCTGACCAATTCGAAAGCCAGGGTGGATGCGGCGAGCAGTGTGCCCAGGCCGACCCCGACCACGACCAGCTGCAGCGCGATGCCCAGCTGCATTCCGATTATATTGGCAAGCGTGCGCCGGTAGCCGTAGCGCATGCCGCTCGCCATGCAGGAAATGGCGCCGGGCCCGGGCGAGAGGCTGATCAGCAGCGCCGCCACGATGAAGGTCAGCCAGACATGCAGGCTCATGGCGTTTCCCTGCTCATGCCGCCGCCTCCGTTCCGTCGTGCCGGTTCAAACGTCGCCACTGTCGGCGTCCGGCGGCAATCGCGGCCGGTCGCATCCCCGCTGCGCGGGGCCCCTGCTCCCTGCTCATGCCGCCGCCACTTTCAGACTTTGCTCCAGCGACTTGCGCCCCTCGGGCGTGGTCATCACGACCAGGGTGTTGCCCGGGCCGACGAAAAAGTTGTCCGCGGGGTTGAACTCCCACTGGTCCTGCGCGCGCACCGCGAGCAGGATGAACGCGCGCCGGTTCAATTTGAGTCCGGCGACCGTGTTTGCGCCGAAGCCTTCGGGAATGTGCACTTCCTCCACCCGCAGGGCGTTGTCCGCGCGCAGCATTTCGTCGAGGAAACTCACCACCTGCGGCCGGATCATCGAGGAGGCGATGCGCATGCCGCCGGTGAAATCCGGGGAAACGATGGCGTCGGCGCCGACCTTGCGTATCTTGTCGATGTAATTCACTTCGTGGCAGCGTGCGACCACGCGCGCCTGCGCGTTGAGCAGCTTGGCCGAGAGCGTGATCACCAGGTTCTTGCTGTCGTCCCCGGTGACGGCGAACACGCCGGCCGCATGCGCTATGCCGGCTTCGGTGAGCGCGCTGTCCTCGCTGCTGTCGGCGTGGGTGCACAGGGCGTGGGGATAGCGTTCCAGGTAGCGCTCGATCGCTTCCTTGTTGCTCTCGATGACGACGTAGGGGCGACCGGTGACCTCGAGTTCGTGCGCGACGTTGGTGCCGACGCGGCCGATGCCGCAGATGATGTAATGCCGCCGCAGTG
This sequence comes from Pseudomonadota bacterium, assembly GCA_021825225.1. GTDB lineage: Bacteria > Pseudomonadota > Gammaproteobacteria > Burkholderiales > SG8-39 > 2-12-FULL-64-23. The sequence goes on along the minus strand of JAKAIH010000327.1, from coordinate 1,839 downwards.
CCGCGATGCTTTTTTGCATTCTCCGCCTCCGTATCGCCTGATTCATGTCGCCTTCGAGGATGAAGGCGGTAAGTGTGGATATCATGTAGGTGGCCACGCCGATGCCGACCAGGCCGATGACCATGGTGAACACGCGCCCGCCGGGAGAATGGCTGAGGTCGACGATCTCGCCGTAGCCGATGGTGGCGATGGTGATGAAGGTCATGTACAGGCAGTCCAGCCAGGTCACCTGGTCGCCGCCGATGATCTTGTAGCCGATGGTGCCGACGCTGCTGACCGCGAGCAGCGCCAGCGTCGGCGCGACAAAGCGCCGCAGGGCGCGCTGCGCGGTGATGTCAGCGGCCATGCTTGCTGCGCAGTTGCCGGCGCCGGCGCCAGGCACGGATCACGTAGGCGCGCCAGCCGATCTGCACGCAGGCGTAACCCAGCGCCGCCAGCACCAGCGCCAGCGCCAGCAGGCCGAGCGCGAGCGGCGTGCCCATGGACAGCACCCAGGCGAGGAAAGCCTCGAGCGATGCAGCCGGATGCGACCACTGGATTTCCGGCGGCGGGGCAATCGGCGCGGCGTCGCCGCCGATGATCAGCCGGCCGATCAGGTAGGCGAGCACATACAGCGGGCCGATGGTGAGGGGATTGGTGTAGAGCGTGGTGGCAAGCGCGACCGGGAGGTTCACCCGCAGCGGCACCGCGAGCAGTGCCGCGGTCAGCATCTGCAGCGGCCCCGGGACCAGGCCGGAGAACATGCCCACCGCCACGCCGCCCGCCACCGAGTGGCGGTTCAGATGCCACAGGTTGGGATGGTGCAGCAAACCGCCGAATCTCGCGATATGCCGGTTATTGCGCACGCTTTCGTGGTCGGGGAGATATTTTCTGAAAAACTTGCGTGGCATCGGAGCCGCAATCGAAAGCGCTGTTCCCATGCGTTAATTGTAAGGCAATTCAACCGCAGCCATGCTCGCCCGTTAAGCTTCGATGCGCTCCAATATCGTCGCCTTCGCCCTGGGCGTATGCCTGTTGCAGCAGCAGCCCACCTTGCCTTCTCTCTCCTGGGCATGGCTGCTGCTTCCGGGGTTGGGCTTGTGCTGGGCACTGAGTGCGGCGAAAAGGCGCGGCGGCCGCTTCCGGTCTCTGGTCCTGGTCAACGCGCTGCTGCTGCCGGCGCTATGCGCCGCGGCGGGATTCTACTATGCCGCGGCCTGGGCGCAGTCGCGCCTGGCCGAGCGCTTGCCGCGACAGTGGGAGGGCGTGGACCTCGCCGTCACCGGCGTGGTGGCGGGTCTGCCGCAGCCGCTCGAGGGCGGCATGCGCTTCGATTTCGACGTGGAGCGGGTGGAGCCCGCGGCGGCGCGGCTGCCGCAGCGCATTTCGCTCTCCTGGTACAACGGCGCCAGCCGCGAGGCATTCCGGGAGTTCGCGCCGATCCGCGCCGGCGAGCGCTGGCGCTTTATCGTGCGCCTGCGCCGTCCTCACGGCAGCGTCAATCCGCACGGCTTCGACTATGAATCCTGGCTGCTGCAGCGCGCCATCGGCGCCACCGGGTACGTGCGCCCGCGCGGCATGGAGCGCCTGGATGGCTTGGTGTTGCAGCCGGCTTACCTGCTGCAGCGCGGGCGCGAGATCCTGCGCGAACGCCACTGGGCTGCGCTGCCGGATTACCCCTACGCCGGCATTCTGGTCGCGCTCGCGATCGGCGATCAGAATGCGATCGACGCGGGCCAATGGCAGTTGTTCGCTCGCACCGGGGTGTCGCATCTGATGTCGATCTCCGGCCTGCATGTCACCATGGTGGCAAGCCTGTTCGCGGCGCTGGTGCACTGGCTGTGGCGGCGTTCCTCCAAC
>JAKAIH010000326.1 GCA_021825225.1 Pseudomonadota bacterium | reverse complement strand
ATAGAAACTCTGGAACTGTAGGGCGCCGGCCAGAAGAGCCAGGAGCAGCCCCAGTCCGAAGCCCACGTACGGAACGAAGACGGCCAGGCCGGTGAACACACCGATGGGCAGGGCAAGCTGGAAGCCCGCAAGGGACAGGCCGATGGCGTAATACGCGGCAAGGATCAGCATCACCGAAACTTGGCCGCGCACGTAGCGGCCGAGGATGCTGTCGCACTCGGCAAGAAAGGCCTGCAGGGCCTCGCGCCGGTTCAGCGGCACCAAGCTAAAGCCGCGTTGCATCAGGCTTTGCCAGTCGAGCAAGAGGTAGAAGGTCAGCACCGGAATGAGGATCAGGTTGCCGGCGACGACGATCAGCGTGCTGCCGCCGGTCCTGGCGGAACTGAGCAACTGGCCCGCCCAGCGCTGCGGATTGCCGGAGAGCGACTGGGTGAGCATGTGCTTGAAGCTGGTCAGATCGAACTGGGTCTGCAGGCCGAGGCGGGCGGCTTGCGTGCTCAGCCAGTTGTTCATGCTGCTCAACAGCAGGGGAATCTGATGCTGCAACTGCGGCAGGGTGCTGCTGAGCACGGATACGATGAGACTGCCGATAGCCACCAGCGCCACGCTCAGCAGCACGATGGCGATCGTCGCGCCCGCAGGGCGCGGAATGCGCCAGCGCCATAGACGCTCGACGGCCGGATGCAGCGCATAGGCCAGGGTCAGCGCGACGAGAAAGGGCATGAGCACAGGGCCGAGCAGGGATGCCAGCCAGAGCGCGCCCAGCAGCAGCACAAGCCAGGCCAGGCGGATTTTGTTGGCTTCGGAAATTTGCACGGGTTGGCGGCTTGCGGAAGGTGGGGAAGAGTAGCTGGCGGCTCGGGGCGAGGTCCGGACAGTCGTATGGAGATGGCTGCTGCCGCACCGCCCCCTAGAATGGCGCTCTCATTTTATGTTCAGCCCGGGCGCTGAGCCGCGACCTCTTGCTGATCACGCGAACCATGTCGAAAACAAGTCTGACTTATCGTGATGCCGGCGTCGATATCGACGCCGGAGATGCCTTGGTGGATGTCATCAAGCCCCTGGCCGCACGCACCATGCGCGAAGGCGTGCTCGCGGGTATCGGCGGTTTCGGCGCGCTGTTCGAGGTGCCCAAGCGCTACCGCGAGCCGGTGCTGGTGTCCGGCACCGACGGCGTCGGCACTAAGCTGCGTCTGGCCTTCGCGTGGGGGCGGCACGACACGGTGGGCATCGATCTGGTCGCCATGAGCGTGAACGATGTGCTGGTGCAGGGGGCGGAACCTCTGTTTTTCCTCGATTACTTCGCCTGCGGCAAGCTCGAGGTGGGCGTGGCTGCGCAGGTGGTCGGCGGCATTGCCAGGGGCTGCGAGTTGGCCGGATGCGCCCTGATCGGCGGCGAAACCGCCGAGATGCCCGGCATGTATCCGCCCGGCGAGTACGATCTGGCCGGTTTTTGCGTCGGCGCGGCCGAGAAAAGCCGCTTGATCTCGGGGCAAGCCGTGCAAGCCGGCGATGTGGTGCTCGGCCTGGCCTCCAGCGGCGTGCATTCGAACGGCTATTCCCTGGTGCGCGCGGTGATCGAGCGGGCCGCAGGGCGTTTGCCGGAGCAACTCGACGGCCGGCCATTCCGCGACGCGGTGATGATGCCCACGCGCATCTACTGCAAGCCGGTGCTCGACCTGCTGCAAACCTGTGAGGTGAAGGCCATGGCGCATATCACCGGCGGCGGCCTGGTCGAGAATATCCCGCGCGTGTTGCCTGAAGGACTGCAGTGCGTCCTGGAACGCCGGGCATGGCGCCAGCCCGAGGTGTTCGATTGGCTGCAGAAGGAGGGTGGCATACCCGAGCCGGAGATGCTGCGCACCTTCAATTGCGGCATTGGCTATGTGCTGGTCGTGGCGGCGGCCGAGGCGGATGCCGCCATGCGCCGCCTGTCGGACGCGGGTGAGCCATGCCTGCGCATCGGCGCGATTCGATCCCGCGCCACGGGCGATGCGGCCGTGAGCGTGGTCTGAGGGCCGCCGCACGAGGGCGTCGGCTCCCAGCCGGAAGCGCTGCGGCCGCAGTCAGTCGCCGGCGTAGGTTTTTTCGTGGCGCAGCTGGCATGCCGTACAGCGCAGCGCCGATGGTTCAGCCCGCAGGCGCGCAAGGCCGATGTCTTCGCCGCAATCGAGGCAGATGCCGTATTGCCCCGTTTCCATGCGCTGCAGCGCGAGGTCGATGCGCTGCAGTTCGGATGCATCGCGCAGAGCCTGGGCCATGTCCACGGCATCCATGGCATCGGTGGCCGCTTCGTCGCCCGCCTCGCTGCGATGGGTTGGTAGGGCCATGGAGCCGTCCTCGGCACGGGTCTCGTCGCGCAACTCGGCGAGGACTTCGCCGCGGCGCTGCCGCAGGGCCTGCTCCAGGCTATGTTGTTGCTCCAGGGTCAACGGCATGTCGGCCTCCATCGATGAGCTTGATCCAAGCTGCCCATTGTGCCCCGCAGCGGCAAATCGGCCTTGATCTGCGGCAAGCCGGCTCCGGGCCATGCCGCTACTCCCGGCGCAGGAAATCTCCCGGCCGCATGCCGGTGAGGGCGAGGGACGAAAAATAGGCCGCCGCGGCCGCGCCCATCAAGCCGAAGGCCGTGCCCAGGCGTTTCCAGTGGCCGAAGGGCCCGCCCCAGTCGGCCCATGGGAAATGGCTGGCGCCCCAGTACAGGATCAGCGCCAGCGGCATCTGCGCCAGAGCGACCTTGGCGGCGAAAGCCGCCCACCCCGGCTCAGGCTTGTAGCTGCCGCGTTTGCGTAGGCCGCGAAACAGCAGCGCGGCGTTCAGCAGCGCGCCGCAGGAAATGGCCAGCGCCAGTCCCGCATGGGCCAGCCAGGGCACGAAGGCGAGGTTCATCAACTGGGTTCCGGCCAGCACGACGATGGCGAGTTTCACCGGCGTGCGCACGTCGCGTTTGGCATAGAAGCCCGGAGCCAGGATCTTGACGCCGATCAGGCCGATCAGGCCGAGGCCGTAGGCCCGCAGCGCCGTGGTGGTCTGGTCCACGTCGAAGGCGTTGAAGTGGCCGTAGTTGAACAGGATGGCGATCAGCGGTTTGGCGAACACCCCAAGGGCCACGGCGCAGGGAAGCGCAAGCAGCAGGGTCAGGCGCAGACCCCAGTCCAACAGCTGGCTGTAGCTGCGCGGGTCGTCGGCGGCGTGGGCGCGTGAAAGACTGGGCAGTAGCACGGAGCCGAGGGCCACGCCGAGCAATGCGGTCGGGAATTCCATGAGCCGGTCGGCGTACGCCAGCCATGACACGCTGCCGGGCCGCAGATGCGAGGCAATCTGGGTGTTGATGACCAGCGAGACCTGCGCCACCGATACCGCCATGCTGGCCGGAAGCATCTGCTTGACCACCCGCTTGACTCCCGGCGAGCGCCAGGCCGCGAGGAAATTCATGTGGATGCGCGGCAACACGGCATAGCGCTTCAGCGCCGGCCATTGCAGCGCCAGCTGCAGCACGCCGCCGACCACCACGCCCACGGCCAGCGCGTAGATGGGTGGGTGCATGACCCGGTGCAGAAGGATCGCCGCGGCGATCACGCATAGATTGAGCAGGGCCGGGGTCAGCGAGGGGATGGTGAAATGCTTCCAGGTGTTGAGGATGCCGGCCGACAGGGCGACCAGCGAGATGAGGCCGGCGTAGGGAAACATCAGGCGCGTCATCCATACCGCGGCGTCGAATGCCGCCGGGTGAAGGCCCGATGCGGTGAGGAACACCAGCGCCGGCGCGATCAGCACGCCACCCAGGCTCACCGCAGCCAGGATCCAGGCCAGCGACGTGGCGACGTCATCGATCAATTTGCGGTTGGCCGCTTCGGAGTCCTGGGCCCGCGACTGGGCGAGGATGGGGATGAAGGCCTGCGAGAATGCGCCCTCGGCGAACAGGCGGCGCAGCAGATTGGGCAGGCGGAACGCGACGTTGAAGGCATCCGTCCAGGCGCTGGCGCCGAAATACCGTGCCACCAGAACCTCGCGCAACAGGCCGGTGATGCGGGAGACGAGGGTGAGCAGGGAAACGGTGTAGGCGGCCTTGAGCAGATTCACCGCGGCGATTATAGGCAGGTCGGAATCGATTCTTTGAGAATGAGGCGCGGCCGGGTATAAT